>JBBREW010000491.1:0-2111 GCA_038225335.1 Rhodobacterales bacterium | reverse complement strand
GGCTTTGCCATCAGCCGCGCCAGCAACAGCCGCGCCTTTTCACCGCCCGACAGGGCCCGGACAGGCGCGCGGGCCTGCGCCTCGTCGAACAGGAATTCCTTCAGATAACCGATCACGTGTTTCGGCACCCCCCGCACCATGATCTGATCGGCCTTGCCGGACACGCCCATTTCGGGGTCATTCACCAGATTGTCCCAAAGCGTCATATCGGGGTCAAGCTGCGCCCGGGTCTGATCGAACAGCGCGATTTCAAGGTTAGTGCCCAGTTTCACGACACCGCGATCCGGTGCGATCTGACCCAGCAGCATCTTGATCAAGGTGGTCTTGCCAACGCCGTTCGGCCCGACAAAGGCGATCCGGTCACCGCGTTGCACCGTCAGGTCCAGACCCTGCACGATCGGCTTGTCGCCAAAGGACATGAACAGGCCCGTGGCCTCCATCACCTTCTTGCCCGATGTGCTGCCACCCTCGAACGCCATGGCGGCCGCACCCTGCCGCTGGATCTGCCCCGCCCGTTCGGCCCGCAGATCGGCCAGCGCCCGGACGCGGCCCTGATTGCGCTTGCGCCGGGCAGAGATACCTTCGACAGCCCAGCGGGCCTCCGCCTTGATCTTGCGGTTCAGCTTGTGGCGCTGCTGGTCTTCTTCTTCCCACAGCCGGTCGCGCCATGCCTCGAACCCGTCGAACCCTTCTTCGGCCCGCCGCACCTCGCCCCGGTCGATCCACAGGGTGGCCCGGGTCAGGTTGCGCAGAAACGCGCGGTCGTGCGAAATCAAAACAAAGCCCGCCTTGGTGGCTTTCAGCTCCGCCTCCAGCCAGGCGATTGCCTCGATGTCCAGATGGTTCGTGGGCTCGTCCAGCAGCATCAACTCGGGGGCCTCTGCCATCAGCTTGGCCAGTGCGGCCCGTCGCTTCTCGCCGCCAGAGGCGGTGGCGACCAACCCGGCCGGATTGAACTTCAACCCTTCGGCGACCATGTCCACACGGTAGGATTCGTCAGGATCAAGGCCAGATGCCGCGTAATCGCCCAGCGTGGCGAATCCGTCCATCGTCGGATCCTGTTCCATATAGCCCACCGTGACACCGGGGGCTGCGGTGCGTGCGCCCCGGTCGGCCTCGACCAAACCGGCCATGACCTTCATCAAGGTGGATTTGCCAGACCCGTTGCGGCCCACAAGGGCCACCCGGTCGCCCGGCTGAACCACAAGGCCAAGGTCGTCGAAAATAGGATCTCCGCCAAACGTCAGCGAGATCTCGGAAAGCTGTAAAAGGGGTGCGCGTGCCATGCCGCCTGCTACGCAGACCCCGGCAAAAGCGCAAGGGTCAGGGCTTCTTCTCGTGAAAAATATCCCCGCCGGAGGCACAGGTTTTGCCCCGCAAAACCTGTCACCCGCCGGACAGCGCGCGCAGTGCCCTTGCCCGGGCCGCAGGCACCGCATCCACGGACAGGGCGGTAAAGACATGCAGCGTGTCCATCGCCGAGTCGATCACCGCATGATCCCCGACCCAGCCCCCTAAGCCCAGATAGCTGCGCAGCAAGGGCGGCAGCCCCGCGACGGCGCGGCGGCGGTCGCCTCTTCGGCCCGCCAGATCGTCCAGCCGCAGATGCGGCACGTCCCGCACGAAAGGCCGCAAGGACACAGGCCCCCGGTGCCGATCCGCAAGCAAGGCCAGCGCCGCGGCGTGGCGGTCCGGATCGGCCCCTGCAAAGCTGGAACACCCGGTCAGCAGCCCGATGCCGTGGGCGTCAACCAAGCCCGTCAGCACGCCCCAAGTCAGGCGCAGTACGTCGGATGCGGCGGCATCCGGGGCCACACAGAACCGCCCCACCTCCATCACGGGGCGGGTATAGTGGGCGAGCGGGGCCGGATCATAGGCCAGTGCTGCATAGCTGCGGGTCAGGGCGGCGCCATCGGTCATGATCATGACGCGGCAGGTCCCCACCAGCCTGTCCCCGTTGCCGGTCGCATCCCCGTTCTCATCCCTGACCATGACGTGCTGGCACGCCGCGTCAAAGGCATCGCTGTCCAATCCGGGTCGGCCGAAAAAGCAGGCATGGCGCAGCCTTTGGCAGGCCCGCAGGTCATCGGCTGTCGTGGCCATCACGACCC
>JBBREW010000490.1:0-2115 GCA_038225335.1 Rhodobacterales bacterium | reverse complement strand
GCTCATTCATGTCTTTGCCAAAGACGACGCGCTTGTCTACAGTAGGTTTCGGCTCCGGAGGGTCGGGCATATCGAGCCTGGAAAGGGCAGCTTTAGCAATAGCGCTACTTTTTGTTTCGTTTTTGTCATCTGCTATCAACTCCAACGCCTCCCGCAGGGCATTTACAACGTGGCTGTGATGATAGCGTTGGCGCACCGCTCCGGCAATTTCTTGGGACGACCATCCACCGCTCACTTCACTGGAAGGTGATCTGATTTCGGTATAGCCGTACAAGTCCAGAATCTTGGGTGGTTTCGACATTGCATATGCCCTTTTTCTGTGAGCGGTTAAGCTTGTATCCCCAGCTGCGTACTTTCAGTTAGATGAATTTTTATCTCGATAAACTTATCGCCTACAACGATTTCTGAGATGTAGGAGAATTCAATTACCCTAATTATTTATCGCGTGTGCCGTGCTATCGTTTATGATCAAGGCCCCTCAGTATGCCTGTTGATACAACGCCAGCGCGTCGGCTTGGGTCACTTGAACGGGGTTGTTCATCAGCAATCGCGTCTGCAGCATTGCGTCCCTGGCCAAAAGTGGCAGGCTATCCTTCGGGATGCCGCATTCGCGCAGGCGCCGAGGGGCGCCTGAACGGTTCATCAAATCCTCCATGAACTCGACGAATGCCGTTGAGCGGGCTTTGACACTGACTCTGGACGGGCCAAGAACGACATCGGCCAGTTCGGCATACAGGGGTGCGGCGACCCGCATGTTGTGGCGCAGGACCGGGCTTAGCATCAGCGCATTGGTCAGGCCATGCGGCAGATGAAAGTGTCCCCCAAGCGGATAGGCCAAGGCATGAACGGCCCCCACCGGACTGTTCGAGAACGCCTGCCCGGCCAGCATTGCCCCCAACAGCATCGCCTCGCGTGCCTGTCTGTTCTGGCCATCGTCGCACGCGGTGACCAGGTTCGCGGCCATCAGGCGCAGGGCTTCCTTTGCAAGGAGGTCCGACAGGGGGTTCTTTCTGTGTCTGCCGGTGAACGCTTCGATGGCATGCACCATCGCGTCGATCCCGGTGGCCGCGGTCTGCAAGGGCGGCAGGGCGGTTGTCAGCTGGGCGTCCAGCAGAACGCGATCGGCATACAACTGTCGTGCAACGATCCCCATCTTGGTGGTCGCGCCGGTGGTCAGGATCGTGATGTTCGTGACCTCGGAACCTGTCCCCGCGGTGGTCGGCACTTGGACCAGCGGCACCCGCGCGCCCGTCACCTTTCCGATGCCGTACATGTCGGCCAGTGACTGGTCCGAGGTGATCATCACCGCGGCAAGCTTTGCGACGTCCATCGACGATCCGCCGCCAAACCCCATGACGATGTCCGTGCCTGCATTCCTGGCCATCGTTGCGCATGCAATCATCACGTCTTCTGGCGGATCGGCGACAACATCGTCGAAAACGGTTATCTCGAACCCTGCCGACTGCAACGATGCCTTGGCGGGATCCAAAAGGTCGGTCTGATGCAGGAAACGGTCGGTGACGATCAGGATTTTGCGTTGGACGAACCACTCCGACAGCAACGTTCCAAGGCGTTGTGCACCGCCCCACTCGACCAGCAATCCAGCCGTCGTGTCAAAACTGAATGTTCCAAGGTCCGAATTCACCGCTGCGCCTCTTACTGAACCGTGCTTTGCGCAGCCTACGTTTTTTCTTACGTCTGCCGGAAGCCTTTACTCTACAGCATGAGTGGTCAAAAACGCTTTGGATTGGTCGGTGCGGACGCTACTCCGTATTCAGCTGGACGCGCCCCGCCCGACGGACGACCTCATCGAGACCTGACATCGCGGCATCGAGATCCGCCATGATCCGATCAAGCTGGTCTTCATCGCCGTGCTTTGGCTGCTGTCTGGTTGGCGTGTCTGGCAGCGGGTCTGCTGTCTTCCCCTCTCTCCCGCGGATGAACTGCGCGCCCCGAACCGCCCCTGCCCCTCCCGGATGGCCCATCCGTGCGGCGAGGGAGGGCAGCGCCCAGAACCGGGCGGTGCGGCGGGCGGTCAGGTTGCAGAGGCAGCAGGCATCGACCAGTTCGCCGATCAGCGACAGGGCCGTCCGGCGCGTCACCCCCAGATGATCC
>JBBREW010000489.1:0-2127 GCA_038225335.1 Rhodobacterales bacterium | reverse complement strand
GGTCTGGCAGAGGTGTGGTCCGAACGCCGGGCGCGCCATTTCACGATTTTCGTCTTTCTGTCGATGACCGCCTATTTCATGCAGGAACTGATCCTTGAACCCTATGCCGGGCTGGTGTTCGGATTTACCCCCGGCCAGTCCACCTCCCTGTCGGGCGCGCAGAATGGCGGCACGTTTCTGGGGATGCTGGCGGTCGGTATTCTGGCCACCGGGTGCAAGATCGGAAGTCTGCGCCACTGGGTGATCGCAGGGTGCACCGGATCGGCTGCCGCATTGGTCGCGCTGGCCTTTCTGGGGCCGATGGGTCCCGGTGCGCCGCTGGTGCCGGTCGTCGTGGCGCTGGGGTTCTTCAACGGCATGTTCGCTGTAGCGGCCATCGGGTCGATGATGGCGCTGGCCGGGCAGGGCAGGTCCCGCCGCGAAGGCACCCGCATGGGCCTGTGGGGGGCGGCACAGGCCGTGGCCGCAGGCTTTGGCGGATTGACCGGCGCGGCGCTGGTCGACCTGCTGCGCCTGACTACTGACGATGCCGCCGCCTTTGGCAGCGTTTTCGTCTGCGAAGCATTCCTGTTCATGATGGCCGCCGCCCTTGCTGCGCGCATCATGGACCGCACACCCACCCTTGTCCCAACCCTCGTCCCCGGAGAATAGCCATGCAGTATGATGTCGTTGTTGTGGGCGGTGGCCCGTCCGGTGCAACCGCCGCCGATGATCTGGTCCGGTCCGGGCACCGGGTTGCCCTGCTGGACCGGCTGGGCCGGATCAAACCCTGTGGCGGGGCCATCCCGCCCCGGCTGATTGCCGATTTCTTTATCCCCGATGCGCAGATCGTGGCCAAGATCACGACAGCCCGGATGGTGTCCCCGTCCGGCCGCCATGTGGATATCCCGATCGAGGACGGATTCGTCGGCATGGTGGACCGCGAACATTTCGACGCCTTTCTGCGCGACCGCGCGGTGGCTGCCGGGGCCGATCTGATTGCAGGCACCTTCGTGCGCATCACGCGCGACGATGCGGGCAGCCACGTCGTCTACCGGGACAAGGCGACGGGCACTGAACAGGTGCTGCATACCCGGCTGGTCATCGGGGCCGACGGTGCCCGGTCAAAGGTCGCGGCCCAATGCGTGCCGGGCGGTGACAAGATTCCTTATGTGATCGCCTATCATGAGATCGTGGAGGCACCATCCGCGACCGCCACCTATGATCCGACCCGCTGCGATGTGATCTATGACGGGCGTATCTCTCCGGATTTCTATGGCTGGATTTTCCCGCATGGCGGGCAGGCCAGCATCGGCATGGGGTCGCTTGTCAAATCGGTCGATGTGAAACAGGCGACGGCCGATCTGCGCGCGGCGCATGGTCTGACCGATTGCAAGACGATCCGCCGCGAAGGTGCGCCGATCCCGCTGAAACCGCTGGATCGCTGGGACAATGGCCGGGACGTGGTGCTGGCGGGCGATGCGGCGGGTGTGGTTGCTCCGTCGTCCGGCGAAGGCATCTATTACGCCATGGTCGGTGGCCGTGTCGCCGCCACCGCCGCTGCGGCCAAACTGCGGACCGGTCGGATCAAGGACCTGCAACTGGCCCGCAAACTGTTCATGAAGGAACACAAGCAGGTGTTCCGCGTGCTGGGTGCGATGCAGAACGCCTATTACCGGTCCGACGAACGCCGGGAACGGTTTGTGTCCCTGTGTCATGACGTGGATGTTCAAAAGCTGACGTTCGAGGCCTATATGAACAAATCACTGGTAAAGGCACGGCCCATGGCGCACCTGAAGATCGGCATCAAGAATCTGGCCCACCTGTCGGGGCTGGTCAGCGTCAACCGCATATGACGGTGATGATCCCTGCATGGATCGACGGCACGCTGACGCCGGTTGAAAAGCTGGACGCCCATGTGCGCGGCTTGCGGCACAAGGCGGTCAGCGTTTTCGTCATGCGGGACGACATGGTGCTGATCCAGCAGCGCGCGCTTGGGAAATACCATACGCCGGGGTTGTGGGCGAATACCTGCTGCACCCATCCCGACTGGCAAGAGCCTGCGGAGAAATGTGCCATCCGCCGCCTGTCCGAAGAGTTGGGCATCACCGGCCTGCGCCTGACCCACCGCGACCGCATCGAATACCG
>JBBREW010000488.1:0-2141 GCA_038225335.1 Rhodobacterales bacterium | reverse complement strand
ATGTCTGACGGGCTGTCGCCGCCGCCATAGCTGCCGATCCATCCGGCGACGGAATCGATATCGGTGCCAAAGGCACACATGATCTTCTTGGGCATGACGGGTCCTCCCTAGACTCCGATGGGCATCAGGTTGTCGTCGCGTGTAACGGCGCGCGGGGCGATCAGGTCGCGCCATTGCGAATAGGCGCGGCTGACCGGCGGGTTGGTGGGGCGCATCACATGTCTGCCACGTCCCGGCTGCGGCTGGCCCCCGTTCGGCCCCCACAGGACCGTGCCGCGCGACAGGGTATAGCGGGGCAGGCCGGTGACGGTGAAGCCTTCGAACACGTTGTAATCAATGGCGGATTTTTGGGTGGCGGCGGATATCGTCTTTGTCGCCTTGGGATCGAACACCAGAACATCCGCATCCGCCCCCACGGCAATCGCGCCTTTTCTGGGATAGATGTTCAGGATCTGCGCGATATTGGTTGATGTCACGGCGACGAATTCATTCATCGTGATCCGCCCCGTCGCCACACCATGGGTCCACAACAGCGACAACCGATCCTCCAACCCGCCCGTGCCGTTCGGGATCTTGGTGAAATCGCCACGCCCCAACTGCTTTTGCGTGGTAGTAAAGGCGCAATGGTCTGTCGCCACCACCGATAATGTCCCCGCCGCAAGACCTGCCCACAGGCTGTCCTGATGCCGCTTGTCGCGGAACGGGGGGGACATCACCCGCTGCGCCGCATGGTTCCAGTCGGGGTTCTTGTATTCGCTGTCATCCAGCAGCAGATGCTGGATCAAAGGTTCGCCCCAGACCCGCGTGCCCGCCTGTTTCCAGCGCCGGATCGCCTCGTGCGCTTCTTCAGAGGAGGTATGCACGATATAGACGGGCACCCCCACCGCATCGGCGATCATGATGGCGCGGTTTGTCGCTTCGCCTTCGACCGTGGCGGGGCGGGAATAGGCGTGCGCTTCGGGGCCGGTATTGCCTTCGGCCATGAACTTTGCCTGCAAACCGGCAATCAGATCGCCGTTTTCGGCATGGACAAAGGGAATCGCGCCCAGCTCGCGGCAGCGGGTAAAGCTGGCATACATCTCGTCATCATTCACCATCAAGGCACCCTTGTAGGCCATGAAGTGCTTGAAGGTGTTCACGCCGCGATCGACACACTCTGCCATCTGCGACCAGATGTCGTGCGACCAACCGGTGATCGACATGTGGAACCCGTAATCAATGCTGGCCTGCCGGGCGGCGCGTTCTTCCCACAACCCCAGCGGCCCCAGCAGGTCGGTCGGGCTGGAAATGATGTGATCCACGATCATGGTGGTGCCGCCACTGGCCGCGGCAAAAGTCCCGCTTTCCCATGTCTCTGCGGTGGATGTGCCCATGAAGGGCATTTCCAAATGGGTGTGCGGGTCGATCCCGCCCGGCATCACAAAGGCACCTTCGGCGTCGATCACGGTATCGCCCGCCAGATCGGGGCCGATGCCGGTGATGATCCCGCCCTCGACCAGCACATCGGCGGTATAGGTCAGATCATGCGTGACGATTGTGCCGCCCTCGATGACAGTGCTCATGGTCTACTCCGGTAAAATGGCGCCCGCACGGGCGGTGATCAGGCCATAGGCCTCTGGCCTGCGATGCTGGGCAAAGTTGAAAACGGTGTCCTTGTAGATGCGCCCCATATCGAGGTCGCATTTCGCGGTGATGACCTCGTCTTCGACCGTGACGGCCTGCGCCACGATCTCTCCGCTTGGGGCGACAATCACCGACTGGCCGCCCATCGCGCTGCCTTCCTCGTTGCCGCACTTTGCCGTGCCCACAACCCATGTGGCGTTCTGATAGGCCCCCGCCTGCAGCGACAGGTGGTTGTGGAACAGGGTCAGGCTGTCCATCGGCTGGGTGTTCAGATGGCCAAAGGGCGTGTTGTAGCCCAGCATGACCATTTCCACCCCTTGCAGGCCCATCATGCGATAGGTTTCGGGCCAGCGACGGTCGTTGCAGATGCACATTCCCATGATCCCGCCCATTGTGCGCCAGACCGGAAAGCCCAGATCGCCGGGTTCGAAATACCGCTTTTCCAGATGCTGAAACGCGCGGTCGGGCAGGGGTTCGGCCCAGCCGGGCAGATGCACCTTGCGGTATTTGCCGACGAT
>JBBREW010000487.1:0-2144 GCA_038225335.1 Rhodobacterales bacterium | reverse complement strand
AGCCTGCTGACCTATGTTGTCGATCTTTACGCAGGCGATCTGGCGGCCTGTCCGACAGCGGTCAGCATGGATGATGCCCATCTGGACAAGTCCGGCTATTACGCGCTTGCGCGCAAGGACAAGGCCAATGTCTTTTGTGAACGCCAGCTGGATTTCTATGGCGGCCTGCGGTGGCGGTTCGAAGAACACGTGCCACCGATGCGGCGCCGGATCGACCGGATCGCCGTATTCCGGGCAAAGGCGGGCCTGCGGCTGTTGGCGGATCACACCTTCAGCGATCCGGAATACAACACCTATGCCTGTCCGTGGCACAACAGCCTGACCGCCTCTTTGTGTTCGTTCCGCACGGCCAAGGCACTGATGCGCAACCCCGGGTCTGCGCCGCATATCACGACCTTCCGCTGGCACAATTCCGCGCGGTTTCAGTGGCATTCCCAGCAATTGCTGGATCTGGGGCTGATGGAGCCGGGGCAGTGGTTCTGACGGTGGCTGTGGGGGGCGGGTCCTGCGTCAGGGCCGCGCCTGCACAAGGGTCAAGGCCGGACCGGGTGCGCAATAGGTGTCGGCCAGAACACGGCCAGCCTTCGAATGTGGCCAGTCTTCCGGCTGGCTGACCAGCCCTGCAATCACCGGGGCCATCCGGATCAGGTCCAGACATTCAACCAGCGCGTCCGGGGTGCGCACCGGACAGTCCCAGTATCGCCGTTGCCAGATATCCTGCGACGTGGCGCGCGTCCGGCCCGCTGCGGGCGGCAGGTGACGGGCAAAGGTGCCCTTGATCGACCGCCACCGGGCGGCCGCGTCCACATCGTCGGGCGGCAGGGTCCAGATCATGTGCATCCGGTCAGGCAGGATGACCGCGTCATCAATCCGGAACGGACGCCGCGCCTGCGACAGCCGCACAGCCAGTCGCAACAGGTTGATATGGCGCGTCAGCAGATCCTGGCCGGGATCGCGCAGACGAACAGTATAGAAATTGGTGTGTGTGCCCCCAAGGGGCATGGGCGGGATATCGGTCATGCCGACAGCCTGCACGGCAAATGGTTAACGCATCGTAAAGGCGTCAGCGGGTTCTGCGGGTTCCGGGCAAATCAATGTTATCCCACATCACCCATGCAAGGAAATCGCAGACGGCCTAGCTGCGCCGCAGGCGGATGACCACGTCCACGGCGACGATTTCCGCACCGGCCGGGGCCTGTGGCAATCTGCGGATTTCCA
The DNA here is from genome assembly GCA_038225335.1 of Rhodobacterales bacterium. Taxonomy (GTDB): domain Bacteria; phylum Pseudomonadota; class Alphaproteobacteria; order Rhodobacterales; family Rhodobacteraceae; genus Loktanella. The sequence continues at coordinate 926 of JBBREW010000487.1, read as the reverse complement.
GCGCCTCGCGCGGGGCGTCAGTCAATTCTGCGGTATCTTCCCAATAGAAATGCGGGTGATCGCACATGTCCGTGTCGAAATAGCTTTTCGCGCCGTCCACCGTGATTTCCCGCAACAGGCCCGCATCACAGAACGCCCGCAATGTGTTATAGACAGTGGCAAGCGACACCCGCTCGTCCTGGGTCGCGGCGGCGGCAAACAGCCCTTCGGCTGTGGCGTGGCGATCAGACCCGTCACCGACCAGCAGTGCGGCAAGGGTCATCCGCTGCCGCGTCGGGCGCAATCCGACACGCCCCAGCCATTGGCTGGCTGTTTCGGTCGTCGCGGGGGTCAAGGCTGCAAATTCTGTCATCGCATCTATCATATGGGATGACGGGGGGCTGGATCAACGTCTTTCGTCGCCGCCGCTCAGGGTTGCAGTCGTAATCCGCGCAATGCTAGACCGGGGAAACACCTGCCTGACCGCAGCCCACCAGCCCCGGCGCCCGCAGATGCGGTTGCGCCCTGACCGGATCAAAAGGATCGCCATGGCCGATTTCCCTACCCATTTCGACAAGGACGCCCTGCTGGCCTGCGCCAGAGGAGAGTTGTTCGGCCCCGGCAATGCGCAATTGCCCGCACCGCCCATGTTGATGATGGACCGGATCACCGACATTTCCGGTGACGGTGGCGCCCACGGCAAAGGTCATGTGGTGGCGGAATTCGACATCACCCCCGACCTTTGGTTTTTTGACTGCCACTTCCCCGGCAACCCGATCATGCCCGGCTGCCTTGGCCTTGACGGGTTGTGGCAGTTGACCGGGTTCAACCTTGGCTGGCGCGGCTGGCAGGGGCGCGGCTATGCCCTTGGCGTCGGAGAGGTCAAGTTGACGGGCATGGTCCGGCCAGACCGCAAACGCCTGACCTACAAGATCGACTTTACCAAG
>JBBREW010000486.1:0-2161 GCA_038225335.1 Rhodobacterales bacterium | reverse complement strand
GACTTAAGAATTCGGGCGTTGCCGTCATCATCATTAGCCACCGACTCGAGGACATCTTTGCCGTGGGCGACCGGTTCCTGGTGATGAAGCAAGGACGGGTTGTCGGCGAGCGTGCAGTGAATGACACGAACAACGCCGATCTGGTTGAGATGATCGTCACTGGCCGCGATCCGCGCGCGGCCCTCTCGAATCCGGCGGACGCCACGGCGGGTGCATGAAAAGACGCGTCAGCATCAGCGAAGTCGCTGCGGCGGCTGGGGTATCTGTGGGAACCGTGTCGAACGTGCTCAATGCACCGGAAAGGGTGCGGCAGGTCACCCGTGACCGCGTCCATGCCGCCATGCGCGAACTTCGTTACCGGCCACCGGGGATCGTCTTTCCTGCTGACGCCCCCCTGCCCCGGCAAAATGCCACGCCCGGCGATCCGGCTTTGCCATTGCTGGTGTCTGTCGGCTACATCTCTGTTGACCTGATCGCGCGGATCGGCGTGATGCCGCATCGAAATGACCGCATCACGGCCGGTCAAATCGCAAAGCGCCTCGGCGGACCTGCCGCAAATGTTGCGGTTGCCGCGGCGGCTTTGGGAGCGCCCTTCGCGCTCGAAGTCGAGCTGGCAACGGCGATCGGAAAGGATGCCGACAGTCTCTGGGCTCTCGAACTGTTGGCTCAGCGGGGCGTCCAGGCCCGGGCGGTGCGCAGCCCATTTCGTGAACGGCTATCGCGGTGTATTGTTTTGGTTGAAGAGAATGGCGAGCGGACCAAAATCAACGAGCCCTTGGCGCTGAGCAGGGAAGACCTGATCTCTCATCTTCCGAAAAATCCCGTGCGCCGGCGCAGCCATCTTCATTTTGAGGGATACCATGCGGAAACGATGATCCCCGCCATCCCCGCCCTACGGGACCGTGGCTGGACAGTCAGCGCCCATGACACCGGTCTGCCGGCCGCGTATGTCGGTCCAGACGGTTTTGCCGCCTTCATCAGCAATCTGGACAAGGTCTTTATAAACAGGCGCACAGCATACCGGATTCTTGGGCAAAGCCTGTCGTCGGAACGTCTTTTGCAGGAAATGGCGGGCTATCTGGATGCCATCGGCCGGCCTGATTGCGAAGTGGTCGTGACGCTCGGGATGGACGGTGCCGCTGTCTTCCGGGCAGGAGAGCCGTCACAGATCGCCCGCGCACCGGCACCCAGCATCACCATCGTGGACGGCACTGGTGCCGGCGATGGATTCGTCGGTGCATATCTGGCACAGTGGTTACACGCCGAGGAGCCGGGCCGTGCCGCCAGACGCGCCTGCGTTGCAGCCAGCTTGATCATGACAGTCGAGGGTGCACAGGAGCGAACCTCCTCCGTGCGCGACCTCGAATCGCTGATGAACGAGGTATCGCGATGACGCTTTTTGTCGTGGGCAACGTGACCGAAGATGTTGTCCTGGGCCTGCCCCGTCTTCCTGGTCCCGGAGAAACGCTGATTGCCGACAGCCATATCAGCGATATCGGGGGAAAGGGCTTCAATCAGGCATTGATCGCGGCCCGGTGCGGGATGATGGTTCGACTGATCGGCACGATCGGACGCGACGCGGCCGGGAAACGGGCCAGCCTGCTGGCCGCGAAGGAAGCCTTCGACGCCACGCTCATCGAATACGATGGGCCAACGGACCAGTCCTTCATCGCTGTCGCACAGGATGGGGAAAACCACATCATTTCGACCGCATTCGCAGCCTCGGCGCTGACGGCGCATGATGTCATCGCCTGTGCAGCTGACGCCTCTGCAACGGACGCCCTGCTGATGCAGGGTAACCTGTCCGCTGACACGACATCGACCCTGCTTGCTTGGGCGCGCCGGATCGGAATGCGCACGACAATGAACCCTTCACCGATCCGCTGGGATTATCATGAACTTTGGCCTTTCATCGACCGACTGATCCTGAATCAACCCGAGCTTGTGGCTTTGAGCGGTCTTGCGGACCTGAACGCCGGTATCGACAAGCTCCGGGGATTTGGCGTAGCCGAGATCATCGTCACACAAGGTGCGGAGGGCGCGATCCGGGTCGCCGATGACGGGCGCGACCACGTTCCATCCCTGCGTGTGCCTGTCATCGATACCGCGGGTGCTGGTGACACCTACTGCGGCATGTATGTTGCCGCTATTGACCGCGGGA
>JBBREW010000485.1:0-2171 GCA_038225335.1 Rhodobacterales bacterium | reverse complement strand
CTGGTTGACGAAACTGGAATTGGCCCCGTTTTCCAGCAGGCGGCGCACCAGATAGGCCAGCAGATCTTCGTGCGCGCCCACCGGCGCATAGATGCGGCAGCGTGTCTGGTGGTCGGCCAGAACGATGTTGTGCAAGGCCTCACCCATGCCGTGCAGACGCTGGAATTCGTAATCCGCAGCACTGCGCCCGGCGGTCCGGGCCAGATCAAGGATGGCCGCAACGGTATGGGCATTGTGCGTGGCAAACTGCGGATAGATGCGGTCGGTCAGACCCAAAAGCTTTTGCGCATGGGCGATAAAGCTGATGTCAGTATGCGCCTTGGCGGTAAAGACCGGAAAGCCGTCGATCCCCATGACCTGTGCGCGTTTGATTTCCGCGTCCCAATAGGCCCCCTTGACCAGTCGCACCATGATCCGGCGATCATGCTGCACTGCCAGATCATGCAGGTGGTCGATGACCGGTCCCGCCCGCAGACCGTAAGCCTGCACCACAACCCCGAACCCATCCCACCCCGCCAGCGCGGGTTCCGCCAGAACCGCCCCGATCACATCAAGCGACAAGGACAGACGGTCTGCTTCTTCGGCGTCGATGTTGAACCCCATCCCCGCCGCCTTGGCAAGAATGGCCAGCCCCGTGACGCGGGGCACCAGTTCGGTCATTACCCGGTCGGCCTGTGCCACCTCGTACCGCGGATGCAAGGCCGACAATTTGATCGAGATGCCGGGGTTGTCCGCCACGGCAGGGCTGTCGCAATGGGCAGCAATCGCGGAAATCGCGCGGGCATAGGCCAGATGATAATGCCGCGCGTCGTGGTCGGTGCGGGCGGCTTCACCCAGCATGTCATAAGAATAGGTAAACCCTTTGGTCTGCATGCCGCTGGCGCGGGCCATGGCTTTGTCGATTGTTTCCCCCAACACGAACTGGCGGCCCATTTCGCGCATGGCGCGGGCAACGGCGGCGCGGATGACGGGTTCGCCCAGACGTTTCACCGCAGCCTTCAGGTGTCGCCCGATCCCCGGCTGCCGGTCGTCCAGCACCCGCCCCGTCAGCATCAGGGCCCAGGTCGAGGCATTGACCAGCGATGACGCCGACTGTCCCAGATGCCGGCCCCAGTTGCTGGGGGCGATCTTGTCCTCGATCAGGGCGTCGATGGTATCCGCATCCGGGACCCGCAACAGGGCTTCTGCCAGACACATCAGCGCGATGCCTTCGTCGGTGGACAGCCCGTATTCGGCAAGGAATACTTCCATCAGGCCGGGTTCGGCGCTGGCCCGGATCCGGCGCACAAGGTCTGCACCGGCGGCCACGATCCGCGCGCGGTCCGCTGGTGACAGGCCGCAGGTCCGTGCCAGATCGGCCACGACCGTCATCTCATCGGCGTAAAGTGCGGCGTCGATGCGGGCACGGGAGCTGTCGGGGATGTCGCGGGGCATGGAACTCTCCTGATCTATGGCGACATCATAGCAACTTGCGAAACGGCAGTCCGCCCGCTAACGTGGAAACGCCGCATGTTTTGATCCGCATATGGAAGCTGCCATGGTCGAAAAGACTGTTGAACTTGACCAGTTCGACGCGAAAATTCTGGATGTGCTTGCGGTCGATGGCCGCATCAGCGTCACAGCACTGGCAGACCGCATCGGGCTGTCGAAATCACCGACGCAAGCAAGGCTGCGGCGGTTGGAATCCGACGGTGTCATTCGCGGCTATCGCGCCCTGTTCGATCCGATCCGCCTGCGCCGCGACCACGTCGCCTTTGTCGAGGTGCGCCTGTCCGACACGCGCGAGGCCGCTTTGCAGGCCTTCAATCGCGCTGTGCTTGTGGTGCCGCAGATCGAACAGTGTCACATGATCGCGGGGTCATTCGACTATCTGCTGAAGGTAAGGACCCAAGGGATGACCGACTACCGGCAGGTGCTGGCCGATTTCATTTCGACCCTGCCGCATGTGGCCGGGACATCGACCTATGTGGCGATGCAGGCTGTGAAGGAAGAGGGTGTGCCACCCGTGTCCCCCGCTTGATCTCGCCTCGTGATCGCACCGCCGGACCTTGCACGCCACGGCTGGCCCGATTACCAGATACCCGTGCCCCCGTGGTGGAATGGTAGACATCGGAGACTTAAAATCTCTTGGGCTGATGCCCGTGCCGGTTCGAGTCCGGCCGGGGGCACCA
>JBBREW010000484.1:0-2173 GCA_038225335.1 Rhodobacterales bacterium | reverse complement strand
GCGGGTGGCGCGGTACCAGTGGTCGGCAACGGGAAGCGGCATGGCGCGGGTCCTTTGTGCAGTCAATCGGTGGAAAGGGGCGACAGGCGCAGGCGGTGCTGCACCAAGGCGCCATGAAAATCCGGCAAGGTCAGGGTGGCGCTGTCGTGGCCACGGGTCAGCACAGGCTGGCCTTCGCAAAAAGGTTGGGTGGACAGATCGGCGATGCCCTGCGGGCCGTCCCAGTGGCCCATCACATAGACCGACCGAAACGCCTCGGCAGCGTCGGCGGGGCGGGCTTCACCGCTGTGCAGGGCCTGTGCCAGCGTCGGCCATGCCGCGGCATCGCACGCGCCCAAGCCCAAGACAAAGGTCTGGTTGTCGGTCAGCAACCTGCCGGTGCCCGCGTCCGCCTCAAGGTCAAAGGCCAGCCACGGATCGCCGGGAACCTGTGCCCATTCTTCGCGGTAGTCGGCATGCACGCCGTCTTCGATCAACAGGCCTGCCGCATCGAACCACAGCTTGCCCGCATCGACAGCACAGGGAAATCCGCGCCAGTTCCATGTCCGCGTCCAGGTGCAGACATCGGCGTCAAGGGTTGTATGCCCGACAAAGCCTTCGGCGGCCAAAAGCGTTGCAAGGTCAGGCCTCGACAGGTCCGCCAGTGCTGCGCCCTGCAGATCGGGCCGGATCAGCGGCACGCGGATATCGGCGCACCAGCGGCCCGCCTGCACCCAATGCACGCGGGTCGTATCATCGACGAACCCCGGCGCACGCAACCAGTTGCGCCGCCAGTGACCCTGAAGGTCCGCCTGTTTCAAGCGGCTGCCGCCTGCCGCGATCCAAGCGTCGTCACGATCTGTTCGGCGGTCAGCACGGCACCCGTCTGCAGGTATTCCATGGCGTTCAGCGATGCCGTGTGCGCGGCAGTGGACGAACCACCCACGCAATCACCGACAACGCGGCAGTAATAATCGCCCTGATGCGCATCGGCAAAAGTATAATGCACGCAGACGTCGGTCAGCCCGCCGATCAGGATCAGCGTCTGCGCCTTCAGCCCTTTCAGCAGAATTTCCAGCTCTGTCCCGTAAAACGCCGAATAGCGGCGCTTGTGGATGAAATAGTCCGATGGGATGCGCCCCATTTCCGCGAATGCCACCGGGGTGCCTGCATCCCCGTCAAGGCAATGCACCGTTTCGGTGCCGTCCAGTTCACGCCCGAAATCCACCATGTCGCGACGGTGGATTTCCTGAATGAACACGACGGGAATGCGGGCAGCATGGGCAGCAGCGACGACAGATTTGGCGCGTTCCATGTTGTCGCGATAGGCCGGCATCACGGGGATGCCGAAATCCTCCTCCATGAAGGCGCCTTTCTGGATATCGACAACGATCAGGACAGGATTTCCAACAAGTGTCGGCTGGCGGGGCATGGGGTTTCCTTTCTGGGATCAGGTGCGGGATTGATCCGCGCCCATCAGACGCGGCAGGTCGCCCCAACGGGCAACGGCGGAAAAGACGACGACTGACACGGTAATGAACGCGACAGCCGCCACCGCCATCGTGGGGGTATAGCCGTTGCGCAACGAGTTGAAGATTTGCAGCGTGACCGTCGAAAACGCAGAGGCAGAGACGAAAAACATCACGATGAATTCGTTGAACGACAGCACCAGCGCAAAGAAGAACCCCGAGATGCTATAAGGCAGCGTCTGCGGCAGGATGATGGTGCGGAAAGCCACGCTTTCGGTGGCACCCATGGTGGCGGCGGCGTCCAGATGCGCGCGGTCGATGGATTGCAGGCCGATTGAAATGGTGACCAGAGGCAGCGCCATGAACAGCGTGGCATGGCTGATGATCCCGGCCCAGATTGATCCAAGACCGCCCAGAAAGGACCAGAAGAACCCCAGACCTACGCCGAACACGATCGGCGGCAAGGCAAAGGGGATCGAGCCGAGCGCCGCCAGCATCATCGACTGGCGCGACCCGGTTTTCCACAGGGCATAGGCGATGGGCCATGCGACCAGCACGGCCAGTGTGGCCGCACCTACGGCCACGATCACCGAATGCCACAGGGCCTGCGTCCAGACCGGTTCCGAAAAGAAGAACTCGCCAAAGCGGGCCAGCGTCGGGTCCTGCGGCGGGAAAAACATCGTGCGCCCGCCGTTCAGCGCGGCACTGCACACGATCAGGATCGG
>JBBREW010000483.1:0-2207 GCA_038225335.1 Rhodobacterales bacterium | reverse complement strand
GGTCGCGCTTTCGAACCATGTGTGGCCGCAGTTGGAACATTGCACGTCACGGCCGTCATCGGGGATGACATCGTCGCCGATTTCGTATTGTGCGCCGCAATTGGGGCAGATCAGCCGCATTGCACTCGTCCTCTTGCACGTCAGCGGGGCCATTCTGGCGACCCGGTCACGCCTTTCCTAACAATGGGCGGCCACAAGGCCAAGGTTTTGCACGCGCGGCCCGCGTGATTGCATTGTAACCTGTTGCACATTTGGGCAAAACAAGGGCAGCAAGGCAAAGGGGTGCGCCATTGATCGAACTTCAGGATGTGGGCTACAGCTATGGCGGGGCGGAATTGTTTTCCGCGCTGACGCTGTCGCTTGCGCCGGGGTCCTTTCAATTTCTGACCGGACCTTCGGGGGCGGGCAAAACGACCCTGCTGAAATTGTGCTATGGTGAACTGCGGCCCACAACCGGACATGTCCGGCTGTTTGGCGCGGACAGTTCCGCGATGGACCGCAACGACGTGGCCATGGCCCGCCGCCGCATCGGTGTCGTGCATCAGGATTGCCAGTTTCTGGACCATCTGCCCGTCGCCGAAAATATCGCCTTGCCCTTGCAGGTCGCCGGGCGCGCGGCAGAATCGGCGGACAACCTTGAAGATCTGATGGGATGGGTCGGCCTGCGCAATCAGGCGGGGCAACTGCCGCCGGAACTGTCGGGGGGGGAACGCCAGCGGGCCGCACTGGCCCGGGCGGTTATCACCTCGCCCGATGTCATCATTGCGGATGAACCGACCGGCAACGTGGACTGGGAGATGTCGCAACGCCTTTTGACCCTGCTGGTCGAGCTGAACCGCATGGGCAAGACGGTCTTGATCGCGACCCATGACATGAACCTGATCCGCGCGGCCAAGGCGCAGGTCAGCGCCAACGTGTTGCGCATCAAAGGGGGCCGGTTGCAGACAGGCGTTGCCCTTTGACCGACCGCCGTGTGCCAGCGGTGGCCGCGCACCTGATGCGGCAAGTGCCTGACGGCCTGCGCCGCGCGCTTGGGTTGCTGGTCGGCGATCCGCAGGCGGACCGGGCCGTGCCCCCGACCGGATTTACCGCCCGGCTGACGGTTTTCACCGCCGGGGCGATGGCGTTTTTGGCGGTCTTTGCCATTGCACTGTCGCTGGCGACCGGGCGTCTTGCGGACCGCTGGGGCGCGGAACTGGCCCGGACCGCGACCCTGCGGATTTCGGCCCCCGCCGATCAGGCCGATGCGCAGGTCCGCGTGGCGCTGAGCCTGCTGGAACAGACGCCGGGCGTGGCCAGCGCCCGCGCCCTGACAGAGGCCGAGGAACGCGCCCTGCTGGAGCCGTGGTTCGGGCCGGACCTGCCGCTGGACAGCCTGCCCATCCCGCGCCTGATCGAGATTGTGGAAACCGCCGAAGGCTATGATCCGACCGGCCTGCGTGCGCGGCTTCAGGCAGAGGTGCCGGGGGCGGTGCTGGACGATCACACGCGCTGGCGCGCGCCCCTGATTGCCGCAGCGGACCGGTTGCGGGCGCTGGGATGGATCGCGCTGGCGCTGATTGCTGCGGCCACGGCGGCGATGATCACGCTGGCGGCGCAATCAGCCCTGACGGCCAATGCGCAGGTCATCCGTGTCATGCGTCTGGTGGGCGCGCGCGATGCCTATATCGCCCGTGCCTTTGTCCGGCGGTTCACGCTGCGGGCCGCGGCCGGCGCTGCCGGTGGGACCCTGCTGGGTGTGGCCGCGATCGCGGTGCTGCCCGGTGGCGGCGATGACGGCGGCTTTTTGACCGGGCTTGGGTTTCAGGGTGCGGGCTGGCTCTTGCCGCTGCTGGTGCCACCTTTGGCGGCCGTTGTCGGATTTCTTGCAACCCGCGCTGCGGCGCTGCGGACCCTCAGGATGTTGTCATGACCTATGCCGTGCAGTGGGTGCGGTCCCTTGCCTTTGCCATTGTGAGCTATGTGCTGATGGCGGTCATGGGGATCGTGTTCCTGCCTTATGCCCTGCTGACGCGGGACGGGGCGATGAATACCTGCAAGATGTATGCCCGCGCGGTCATCTGGCTGGCCGGGTGGATGATCGGTCTGCGGTTCGAAGTGCGCGGCACGCCCCCCGTGACGGGCTGCATGATCGCGGCCAAGCATCAGTCATTCATGGATGTCATGTTCATCTATCAACTGCTGCCGCGCCCCCGGTTCATCATGAA
>JBBREW010000482.1:0-2211 GCA_038225335.1 Rhodobacterales bacterium | reverse complement strand
GCGGGATCGGCGGCCCCGGTCAAACCCGTGGCCCGGCCCCAGCCAAGCAGGGCCACCAGTGCCAGCAATGCGGCACTGACAAGGAATTCGGCGGCGATGTAGGGGCGCAGGTCCGACATGTCGATCTGACCGCTGCCCGCCGTCAGATCGACCGGCCCGCCGATCAGCAAAGGGCCGATGAACCAGCCCAGAAACACCAGCAGCACCAGCAGGGCGCAACTGAACGGATAGCGCAGTCCGATGGTGGAAAAGGGGCGCATGGTCAGGCTGTCCGGGCAGGGGTGCCGGGGGTGCCCGCCTGCGCTGCCGTCACGCGCTGTCCTTGGGCAACCGCGCGTCCAGCAGGCCGCGCGCCCGCGTTTCAGCCCGCAGGACGCGCACAAAGGTCAGATAGCTTTCCTGCAGGGTCTGCGACGAGGTGCCAAGGATCTCGCTGATCTGATCGACGATCTTGTCGTCACTGCTGCGCGCCGCCTCTTGCAAGGCGCGGCGGGCAAGATCAAGGGCGACATCATCGACATAGGACATGGATCAGAGCCCTTAACGCGAGTTTTCGGTCAGGCGGCGCCGCACATAGGATTTCACCGATCCGATCATCGGGTCCATGTGGGGGTCTTCAAAGAAATGGCCAGCGCCGGGCACTTCTTCGTGGGTGATGACGATGCCCTTTTGATCGTGCAGCTTGTTCACCAGACTGACCGTGTCCGCAGGCGGGGCCACCCGGTCCGCCGCACCGTTGATCACCAGACCAGAGGCCGGGCAGGGTGCGAGGAAGCTGAAGTCATACATGTTGGCGGGCGGGCTGACAGAGATGAAGCCCGTGATTTCAGGACGCCGCATCAGCAGTTGCATGCCGATCCAGGCCCCAAAGGAAAACCCGGCCACCCAGCAGTGTTTCGCATTGTTGTTCATGGACTGCAGATAATCGAGGGCAGAGGCCGCATCGGACAATTCACCGATGCCCTGATCGTATTCACCCTGACTGCGTCCCACACCGCGGAAATTGAACCGCAAGACGGTAAAGCCCATGTTGTAAAAGGCATAATGCAGGTTATAGACGACCCGGTTGTTCATCGTTCCGCCGAATTGCGGATGCGGGTGCAAGACGATGGCAATCGGCGCATCACGGTCCTTTTGCGGGTGATAGCGGCCTTCAAGGCGGCCTTCGGGACCGGGGAAAATGACTTCGGGCATGCGCGTTCCGTCTGTTGGGGGTGCAGGGCGCGGGTGTAATCTTGACGAAAACGCTCTGACACCTTAGAAAGATTCTAATTCCGCACGGGGTGTCCCGTGTGGCATGGTTGGCGAGACCTAATCAGGCAAAGGCCCCGCGTCAATGTCTATGGTGGTTTTGTGCGGCCGCCCGCAGCGCGGCGGTGGGCCGGAACGATGCCGCAACGCGGCTGGAACGATGCGGCAATGCGGCTGGAACGATGCCGCAACGCGGCCGGAAGGAACGGATGCGATGAAGCTGAGCACCAAGGGACGTTACGCGATGGTGGCATTGGCCGATCTGGCCTTGCAGCCCGCTGGTGCGCTGGTCAACCTGACGGAAATCGCCCGACGGCAGGATATCAGCCTGCCCTATCTGGAACAGCTGTTTGTGAAGCTGCGCCGCGAAGGTCTGGTCGAATCGGTGCGCGGACCGGGGGGCGGCTACCGTCTGGCGCGGCCCGCGTCAGAGATCCGCGTCGCGGATATTCTGGGTGCGGTCGATGAAACCGTCAGCGCCATGCACAAGGGGGCAGGGGCAACCGGCGGGGCTTCTGGCAGCCGAGCGCAGTCCCTGACGAACCGCCTGTGGGAAGGCCTGAGCGCCAATGTCTATGTGTTTTTGCACCAAACCCGGCTGAGCGACGTGGTCAGTAACGCCATGGCACCCTGTCCGGCGGTCCCTGCCTTGTTCGAGGTGGTGGATGAATGAGACCGCACAGGGGGCGCTGCCCCCGGCCCTGACGGGCCTCCCCCGGAGTATTTGTGGAAAAAGCGAGGATGACGCGGGATGAACCGGGTGTATCTGGATCATAACGCGACCACGCCGCTGCGGGCGCAGGCCCGTGCCGCGATGATTGATGCCATGGATATCGTGGGCAATCCCAGTTCGGTGCACGGCGAAGGCCGCGCGGCGAAAGCCCTGCTGGAACGGGCGCGGGCGCAGATTGCGGACAGCGTCGGGGCCGGGGATTGCGATATCGTGTTCGTGTCCGGTGC
>JBBREW010000481.1:0-2228 GCA_038225335.1 Rhodobacterales bacterium | reverse complement strand
CGTCTGGATGCGCCCTGGGTGATCGAGGGCGCGATGAACCGCGAGCTGTTCGAACTTTATGTCGAGACCCAATTGACCCCAACCCCGAAACCCGGCGATGTGATCATCCTCGACAATCTGTCATCCCACAAAAGCCCCAAGGCCGCTGATACCATGCGTGCGGTCGGTGCATGGTTTCTCTTCCTGGCGCCCTACAGCCCCGATCTCAATCCCATCGAGATGGCCTTTGCCAAACTCAAGGCCCTTATCCGGCGAGCAGCCGCGCGGACCTACGACGACCTCTGGCGTGCGGTCGGTCATGTCTGTGATCTCTTCACTGACGAAGAATGCTACAATTTCTTCAAGGCCGCTGGCTATGAAACTGATTGAACGCAACCCGCTCTAGGCCTCCAGCCACAGCCGGACCGACGCCGCCGTTGACCGGGCAAGTGATTGCCGCGTCGATGCCCGCAGACGTTCGTTCAGGTCCAGCAGTCGGTCGATTTCCTTGACCACCTGCAAGGCGTGGTCGCCTGCGACCTGTGGCCGCGTTTGCCGGGTGATCACGAACTGACTGCCCACCACATAGACCAACTGCCCGTCCCTGTCGTGCAAGGGTTCGATCATCAAAAGCTGGTCGAACGGCGTGCCGTCCTTGCGGCGATTGCGAAAAATGGCCTGCGCCGATTTACCCCTGTCCAGACCGTCGCGGATGATGTCGCGGCTGTCTGTATTGTCCAGATCAGCCTGCAAGAACCGGCAATTGCGATGCAACGCCTCTGCCTGAGTATATCCGGTGGCGGTATAGAACGCGCGATTGGCATAGATCAGCGGCATGTCGGGCAACGTCGCATCGGCAATCGTGATCGGGATATTGCCCCCGTCCAGACGATCGGCGACCTCTTTTAGATTAAGCGTTTGCATGTCATGCGTTCCATATCCTCGACAGGTCGGACGTCTGACCTAACTTTGTCCTGTTTAAAGAATTCCATGTTGCGGAACCATCCATGACGGTAAAAAACATAGACGGGTCACGGGTCGCTGGCGACCTGATCGTTGCGGGGATCGGTGCATCCGCCGGCGGGTTGGAAGCGTTGCAGCTGTTTCTGGACAAGCTGCCCGACAGGCACGGCCTTGCCATCGTCATCGTGCAGCATCTGGACCCGGACCACGACAGCCTGATGCAGGGGTTGTTGCACAAGCATACGGCGACCCCCGTCGTGATGGCAACCGATGGCATCGACGTGACCGCCGGGCATATCTATCTGATCGCGCCCGGCGATGAACTGACGATTGTCGGCGACCGCCTACACACGGCAAAATTTGTCGAACCGCGCGGGCGACGCCGCCCGATTGATACCTTTCTGACATCGCTGGCCGCCAATTCCGGACCCAATGCGGTGGCTGTGATCCTGTCCGGCACCGGCAGCGACGGCAGCCTTGGGGTGCGGGCAGTCAAAAGTGCGGGCGGCCTTGTGATGGCTCAGGACCCGGCAGAGGCGAAATACGACGGGATGCCCCGCAGTGCGATCGAAACTGGCAGTTGCGACGTCATCGTCCCCGTGGCCGATATTGTGTCGGTGATGGACGAATATTTCCTGCGGATCGGCGCGCTATCCGGCGCCGGGCTGAGCGATGATGAATTCATCAAACGTGCCGTCCGCCATGTGCGCAACCGGACCGGCCACGATTTTTCACGCTACAAGGCGGGCACGCTGCTGCGCCGGATCGCCTTGCGGATGTCGGTGCTGGGGATCGACACGCCGTCGGACTATCTGAAATTTCTGGTCGATGACCTGCAGGAATCGCAACGGCTGTTTCAGGACATGCTGATCAACGTCACCAGTTTTTTCCGCGATCCGGTCATGTTCAGGGAATTGCAGGCCAAGATCATGCCGGACCTGATTGCAAAGGTCGGTAACGGTGCCGATCTGCGGATCTGGGTGCCCGGCTGTTCCACCGGGCAAGAGGCCTACAGCATCGGGATGCTGGCCACAGAGGAAATGGAACGCCTGAACATCTGGCCCAATATCGCGATCTTTGGCACGGATATCGACGAGGCGGCCTTGCAGACGGCACGGCGCGGCACTTATGGCGGCGATATCCGTGATCAGGTGCCGCAGGCATTGTTGCAGAAATACTTTCGCGCAAGCCCGGAAGGCCACGTCGTTTCCGACAGCCTGCGCAAAATGGTCCGGTTTTCCAACCACAGCGTGATCAAGGACCCGCCGTTTTCGCAACTGGACATG
>JBBREW010000480.1:0-2232 GCA_038225335.1 Rhodobacterales bacterium | reverse complement strand
GCCTTGCTGACCAGTTCCTGCCGGTCAGCGTCGTAGTGCAGCACACCCTGGCTTTGCGGGCAGACCAGCGATTCCAGCATCTTCTGGTCGAACTCGGGTCCGGTCATTGCATCACCTCGTCATCACCGCCGCGCAGGGCATATTCGATCAGCGTCATCAACGTTTCGCGCCGCGTGGACAACGACGGCGCTTCAAGCAACGCCTGCTTGTCCTCTGGCGCAAAGGGGCACAGCATCGACAGTGAATTGATCAGCAATTCGTCCTCTGCCTCTCCCAGCGATTCCCAGTCGGTTTTCAGTCCCTGATCCTCGAAAAAGCGGCACAGCGAATCCATGAAGGCATCGCGCTGGAATTCCGGGTCACGCTCGGTCTTGCCCAGATCGCGGTCAAACCCGGTCCACGAAATCTTGCAGCGGCGATAGGGGGTAAACCCTTCCACCTCTTGTATCACGCGGAACCGGGACAGCCCGGCCAGCGTGATCATGTAACGGCCATCGTCGGTTTCCGTGAAGGCCGACATGCGCCCGGCGCAGCCAATGCTGTGCAATTTGCCCGCAGCCCCGGGGGCGTCATAGGGCTGGATCATCCCGATCAGCCGCGTCGGCGTTTTCATCGCATCCTCGATCATCGCCAGATAACGCGGCTCGAATATATGCAACGGCAACCGCGCCCGGGGCAGCAACAGCGCACCGGGCAGCGGAAAGATCGGGATCGTGTCTGGAAGGTCTGTGAATGCTATCATGATACCCCTCCAGTTAGCCCGCACAGCACCTCAGGCAAATATCATCGACGACAGTTTACGCCGCCCAGCCAGCACAATGGGGTCTTTTGCAGGCATTGTATCGAATACCTTGAACAACTGCGATTTTGCCGCACCCTCGTTCCACTCCCGGTCGCGGCGGAACAGCTCCAGCAGATGATCCACCGCGTCCTGACTGCGGCCCGCGGCATGCAGCGCCGTGGCCAGATCCAGCCGCGCCTGATGGTTGTCGGGGTCGGCAGCCACGGCCGCTTCCAGATCGGCAACGGGACCGGCGTTGGCCGCCTCGCGCAGCAGGGCGATGCGGGTGGCGGCGGCTTCCAGCGCGGGATCGGTGCTGATTGCGGCAGGCGCGCCATTCAGGATCGCCTCCGCCTGATCGATGTCGTCCATCGCCAGATGCGCCATGACCAGCCCGGCATAGGCGGCGGCGTTGTCCGGGTCTTCCTGCAGGATGGCGGCAAAGGTTTCGGCAGCGTCGCTGGCCGCCCCTTCGTCGAGCATCTCCTGCGCCGCGACGATGGCCCCCGCCAGACCGTCATCGGGCACGTCGCCCGCCAGTGCCGCAATCTTTTCGACAAAGGCATTCACCTCTGACGGTGGCAAGGCACCCTGGAACCCGTCCACCGGCTGACCTTGCCAAAAGGCATAGACGGTGGGGATCGACTGCACCCGCAACTGTCCGGCATAGGTGGGGTTGGCGTCAACGTCGATCTTGGCCAGTGTCACCCGGCCGTCTGCCTTGGTCACGGCTGCCTCGATGGCGGGGCCAAGCGTCTTGCAGGGGCCGCACCACGGCGCCCAGAAATCGACGATGACGGGCACCGTCATCGACATCTCTACCACATCGGTGATGAATGTGGCGTCGGTTGTGTCCTTGATGTGGGCGCTGGCAGGGGCGGATTTCGTCTGACCCAGGATCTCCATGGCGTGTCTCCTTCACTCGCGTTCGCCTCTATATGTGCGCCCGTCACGCAAAGGCCAAGGGGGATTGCCGCGATTGCGGTGCAGGATTAGCTAGGCGCATGACGCAAGCCCAGAGCCAGACCGTGCTGACATTCGGTGACAGCAACACCCACGGCACGCCGCCTATCGTGACTCGGGGCGTGTATGCCCGACACGATGCCACCCTGCGCTGGCCGCAGGTCATGGCCGCCAACCTTGGCTGTGCGGTGATCGAACAAGGGCTGCCGGGTCGGACCGCCTGTGCCGTGACCGATCCGGAAATGGGCGCCCACATGAACGGCCATCTTGGTCTGCGGATCGCGCTGCAATCCCACGGTCCCATCGACGTGCTGACGCTGATGCTGGGGACGAACGACTGCAAGGCGCATTTTGGCCTGACGCCCGACGGCATCGCCGCCGGACTGGCCGGGTTGCTGGCCATCGCCTGCGACGATGCGATGCAGACCCGGCATGGCGGGTTCAGGGTTCTGGTGATCTGCCCGCCGCCCGTGCTGGAACAGGGGCCG
>JBBREW010000479.1:0-2237 GCA_038225335.1 Rhodobacterales bacterium | reverse complement strand
CTTGACGCCCGCCGCGCTCCGGTCTGAAGCGCGGCCCTTCCGGGGTCAGGCGTGGCGGTTTGTCGAGGCGCAGCATCGGGTCTCGACCCTGAAACTTGTCGACAGCCTCGCCGAACAGGCGGCGCTCGAAGACATTCTGGAAGAGACCAAGCCGCCGGTGCCGGACGCGTGCCGACACCTCGACTATCTGCTGGCCACGCCGTTCCGCTATCGCCCCTATCCGCACGGTTCGCGGTTCCGCCGCGCCGGATTGACCCCCGGCGTCTGGTATGGTGCCGAACAGCCTGAGACTGCAGCGGCCGAGATGGTCTTCTATCGGTTCCTGTTTTACGCAGAGAGCCCCGCGACCCCGTTCCCCGACGATGCGGCGGACTACACCGCCTTTTGCGTTGAACTGGCGACGCCGGTTTCTCTGGACCTGACCACCGGTGGGCTTGCCGCAGATCATGACCACTGGACCCATCTGACCGATTATGCAGCCTGCCAACAACTGACAGAATCCGCCCGCGAAATTGGGGCCGAGGTCATAAGGTACGCATCGGTCCGCGCCCCCGACCACGGTGCAAACCTTGCCGTGCTGACCTGCAGCGCCTTCGCAGCAGCGCAGCCGTCAGACCGCCAGACGTGGCGCATCCGCATCGGCCAGCGCGGCGCACAGGCCATCCGTGAACACCCAAGGCTTGGCCTTGAATTCGGGCGCGACGCCTTCGCGCCCGATCCACGCCTGTTGCAGATGGTCTGGGACCGCCCCCGCGCGAAATAGCCTGCGCCGGTCACGCCCGCCAGGCGAAGCGGCATGGCCATTACCTTCGGACCAACGACGGAAAAGCGGCATATGCGCCTCATTTGAAGGCCCGATAGGTGATCTGGCGCAGCAGGCTGGCGCATTGGTTCAGGGTGCAAACATGGCCGCAGTTGACCCGTCGAAGGTCGGCCTGAAATGCTCATCGCTCCTGACCGTTAGCCGCTGCGGCATGGCGTCCATCTGGACACCGACAGTTGGACTTCACGTGCGGCACGCCTATCTGACCCATATGGAAAACAGCCCCAAGACATCCGTTCTGTATAACGCCAACTGCCCGGTCTGCAATTTTGAGATCGGGCATTATGCGCGTTATGCGGGCAAGGCCGGCCTGCCGATCCGGTTTGACGATCTGAACACGGACGCGCGCCAAGCGTGGGGTCTGGATGCTGATCGTGCGGCGCGGCGGCTGTATGTGCTGCATGACGGTCAGCTTACCTCTGGGATTGCGGCGTTTCTGGTGCTTTGGGCGCAGATGCCGCGCTATCGCTTGCTGGGGCGTATCGTGGGATTGCCGGGTATCCGGCAGATCGCCAGCGCCGCCTATGATCATGTGTTGGCCCCGGCCATCTATCGCTGGCACCTGCGCCGGGTGCGCAAGCAACGCGTCCGCACCTGACACGGCCAAAGCGGAGGTGACGGAAGATACGGGCACCAAAGTTGCGTTGGTGCCCAGGGGTTGCGCGTTGCGGCTGTGACGCATTGCAAGCTTTGGAGGTTGTGGCCGCAAGTGCCGATATCGCCAAGGGCACATTTACCGCGCCATCGCCGAAAACCGAGGGTCATCCCTCAAAGTCGCGATTGGCTGTCACAAGGAATGACGCGCGCGCAAAGTGGTGCACCTGCCGTTTGAATTGAGCAGGCTTTCGGTCGCAAATCCGCACTGCAAACCGCACAATCCCTGTCCATTTCCAATAGATTCACGTCGCGTCAAAAGGGACAACCGTGTTTCGTTGATTGCCAGTCACGCAGAATCCGGTCGTATATGACGCCCCATTCATTGGCGGGTCATTCGCACGCCAGCATTAAGTTCGATTTACCCAACATGGCAGGGTTGTGCGCCGCGCCATTGAGAATATGCTCGAGTCAGGTTTTTGCGATCCTGACATCCATTCCCAGTGGTGCAGTGGAGAAACGATCTTGCAAGACATCAATTTACTTTCATTCATTGTGCGCATTGCGGGGGCCGCAGCTCTTTTGATCTGGGCGGTCCGACTTGTGCGCACGGGAGTGGAACGGGCCTTTGTCGTGCAACTGCGGACCTGGCTGCGACGGTCGGCCCGCAGCCGGCTGCTGGCCGCCGGGACCGGCATGACCACTGCGATGCTGCTGCAAAGCTCGACTGCCGTGGCGATCCTCGTGACCGGTTTTGTATCCAGCGGTGCTGTCGGGGCGACCGTCGGGCTGGCGATCCTGCTGGGTGCGGATCTGGGGT
>JBBREW010000478.1:0-2250 GCA_038225335.1 Rhodobacterales bacterium | reverse complement strand
ACCGGTGCCCCAGATGCTGTCCTCGATCAGGGCGGGGTCGATGCCTGCGCGGTCGACCGCATGGCGGGCCACATGGCCGGTCAGGGTCGCGCCGTGGGTCATGTTGAACGCGCCGCGCCCGGCCTTGCCGATGGCGGTGCGGGCAACGGATACGATGACGGGATGTGACATGGGGTTCCCTTTCAGCGGTTCAGGCTGGCAAAGTTGCGACCCTCTGCGACCAGCTGTTCCAGCAGCGGTGCGGGGGTCCAGAAATGGTCGTCGGTCGCGGCGAATTCACGAATGTCCGCAAGGATCGTATCCAGCCCGACGGTATCGGCATACTGCAGCGGGCCACCGCGAAAGCGGGGAAAGCCATAGCCCGACAGAAACACCACATCGACGTCAGACGGACGCTGCGCGATGCCGTCTGCGACCACCTGGGCTGCGGCGTTCACCATCGCGGCCATCGTGCGGCGCACGATGTCATCGGCGGTAAAGTCGCGGGGCACCAGACCCAGTTCGGTGCGGGATGTGGCGATGATCGCGGTGACGGCATCATCGGCGCGGCCTTTGGGGCTGTCCGCGTCATAGATGTAGTACCCATGACCGGTTTTCTGGCCCAGCCACCCCGCATGATAAAGCGCATCGGCAAAGACCGGGGCGCGGTCGCGCGGGTGGGCATCCGCCGCCTTGCGCTGCCGGGTCATGTAGCCGATATCCAGCCCCGCAAGGTCGCTGACCTGATAGGGCCCCATCGCAAAGCCGAAATTCACCAAGGCCCGGTCCACGGCGTAGGGGCTGGCACCGTCCAGCACCATGTGATCCACCGCCGTGCGGTAGTGCGACAGGATGCGGTTACCGATGAAGCCGTCGCAGACACCGGCCCTCACCCCGATCTTGCCCAGCTTTCTCGCCAGCGCAAAGGCGGTCGCGGTGACATCATTGGCCGTCGCATCGGCCACGACGATTTCCAGCAGTTTCATCACATGGGCGGGAGAAAAGAAGTGCAACCCGATCACATCCGCAGGCCGCCCGGTCGCCTGCGCGATCCGGTTCACGTCAAGGTAGGATGTGTTGGTGGCCAGAACCGCGCCGGGCTTGCAGACCCGGTCGAGCGCGCGGAACACCTCAGTCTTTGCGTCCATATCCTCGAACACCGCCTCGACCACCAGATCGGCGTCCGACAGCGTGTCATAACCCACGACCGTCACCAGCGCGTCCGACAGGATCGCGTCGCGCTTGGCCTCTGTCAGGGTGCCGTGTTTCACGGCGCTGGCAAGGTTGCGGGCGATGGTGTCGCCTGCACGGGCGCAGGCTGCGGCGTCGCGTTCGACCAGCGTGACGTGCAGCCCGGACAGCACCATCGCGGTCGCGATCCCGGCCCCCATCGTGCCGCCGCCGATCACCCCGGCGCGGTCCAGCGGGCGCGCGGCGATGCCTTTGATGTCGGGCACCTTGGCCACGGCGCGTTCGGCAAAAAAGGCGTGCATCATGCCCGCCCGCTGCGGCGTGTCGAGCATCGACAGGAACAGGCGGCGTTCCTCTGCCAGTGCCTGATCAAAGGGATGTGCGGTGCCCGCCACGACCGCATCCAATACCGCCAGGGGTGCGACCTGACCTTTTGCCGATCTGGTCAGTTTTTGCCGCCATGCGGCGAACAGATCGGCGTCGGCAGCCGGGAATGGTAGGTCGGTCACGGCCCGCGGACCGGCACCTTCGGCGATCAGGCGGGCGGCATAGGCCAGTGCGTCGGCGCGCAGATCCTCGCCCGCCAGTTCATCGACAAATCCCATGGCCTGCGCCTGCGCCCCGGTCACAGGCTTGCCCGTGGTCATCAGGGTCAGTGCTGCATCCAGCCCGACAAGACGCGGCATCCGCTGAGTGCCACCGGCGCCGGGGATCACACCCAATGTCACCTCTGGCAGGCCCAGCCGGGCGGTTTGCGTGGCGATGCGGTAATGGGCACCCAGCGCCACCTCCAGCCCGCCTCCAAGGGCCGTGCCGTGGATTGCGGCGATCACGGGCTTGGTGCAGGCGGCGATGGCGTTGATCACATCGGGCAGGAACGGCGCGACAGGCGGCTTGCCGAATTCGGTGATATCCGCGCCACCGATGAACAGCCGGCCCGCCCCGATGATGACGGCGGCCTGCGCTGCCCCGTCGCGGTCAAAGCGTGCCACCGCGTCCAGCAACCCCTGACGGACGGCCTGCCCCAGCGCGTTCACCGGCGGATGATCGACGGTGATCAGGGCCACGCCGTCGGTCAGC
>JBBREW010000477.1:0-2251 GCA_038225335.1 Rhodobacterales bacterium | reverse complement strand
GACCTCGTGGTGCCCGCCGCCCATGAACGTGGGATGAAGGTCTATGTCGAGCTGATGGAGCCGTTCTTCAAATATGCGGGGCACGGATCGGTCAACAACATCGAGATCCCGAACCTCGCAACCTGCATGGAGGTCGACGTCTTTGGCCGCCGCAAGGACGAACCCTCGACCTCGAACCCCGACTATCGCAACTGGATGCACGCGATCATCGAGGACCAGGTGCGCAACTACGACATCGACGGCATCATGTGGTGCAACGAACGCAATTCACCGCTGGATCAGATGATGCAGGGCGAAGCGCCGGGGGATTTTTCCGACGCATCCCGTCAGGACGCCATCGCGCGCGGCATCGATGTCGAGGCGTGCCGCCGCGCCTGTATCGCCATGTATGACTTCATGCAGGCCGCGCGGGCCGGAGAGGCCTTTGATGACGGGGCGTTCATCACCTTTCTGCGGGTGCTGCTGCAAAACCCGGAGGTCCTGATCTGGGAAAAGTTCTGGCTGGAGCGCAACAAGGATCTGGACCGCGAGCTTTACGGTCT
Organism: Rhodobacterales bacterium; assembly: GCA_038225335.1. Lineage (GTDB taxonomy): Bacteria > Pseudomonadota > Alphaproteobacteria > Rhodobacterales > Rhodobacteraceae > Loktanella. Next base: position 1,709 of record JBBREW010000477.1, on the reverse strand, counting down.
GGTGAAATGGTGCAAGCCGCAGATGCCCTTTGGTCTGAATGTCTGGAACCGCAACCATTTCAACATTTTCCGACGGGCGCAGTGGCCGTGGGATGACCAGACACTGTATGCGGACTGGGTCAAACCCATCACCTATCAACACCAGTCGGGCGAAATCTGGAACAAGGAATTCGGCTTTTTCCAAAAGACGATCCTGCGGGATTTCGACCCGGCAACGGCGATGAAGGTGCTTGACGGCATGTTGAACATTCAGGGATCACCGCTGGACAGTGTGGTGCAGGACGGTCTTGATCCCGATACCTATGTCCATGGCCAATGTGCCGACGCGGTGCGGGGCGTGCGGGGCAAGGCAAAGGTGTTCATGGGTCTTGGCATCGACGCCCCCCGCGTGCGCGCCGATCAGGCGAAATGCACGCCCGATATCGCCTATCGGTCGGTCATGGCGACCTATCGCGCGGGCGGCGACGGCATCGTTCTGTCGCCCAACTATGCGTCGATGAAACTGACGAACCTTGATGCCGTGGCCAAGGCGCTGACGGAACTGGGGCTGAAACCGTGACTGTCCTTGATACCGTGATCACCGGGGCGGATGTGCTGCTGCCTGACGGGTTGCACCGCGTCGATCTGGGGCTGGCGGGGGGGCTGCTTGCGGGAATCTATGCGACGGGCATGGCACCTGCCAGCACCGCGATCATCGACGCTGCGGGCCAGACCGTGCTGCCGGGGATCGTGGATATCCATTTCCACGTCCGCGCGCCCGCCTATCCGCAACGCGGCACCGTCGCGTCAGAAACGCAGGCCGCGGCGGCGGGCGGCGTCACGACCCTGTTCGAAATGCCGATTTCAAAGCCCTGCTGTGCAACCCCAGACGAATTTGCGCGCCGTCGCGACCATTTTGCCCGCCATGCGGTCATCGACTTTGCGCTTTACGCAGCCCCCGGCGATCTGACCGTGCAGACCCGGGATGCGATGCTGGGCCTTGGTGCCATCGCGTTCAAGATATTCACCACGCCCGCCCCGGCGGGCCGGGCCGATGAATTCGACGGATTGGCCTTTCCCGACGAGGCGGATCAATTGCGCGCGCTTCATCTGCTGGCGGACACCGGTCGCCCGGTCGTCGTCCATGCCGAAAGCGCAGCCTTGCTGGCCTATTTCGAGGCGGCAGCCCGCACCCTTGATCCCGCCTGCGCCACGACCCATAACGCCGCGCGCCCGGATCTGTGCGAATCCGTGGCCGTGGCGAAACTGCTGGCCATGAACATGACGGCACAGGCCAAGCTGCACATCGCCCATGTCACCAGTGCGCAGACCGTGAACGTGCTGCGCGCCTTTGCGGGAACGTCGGATTTCACCGCCGAAACCTGCCCGCAATATCTGTTCGCCACCGCAGCGGACGTCGCAACCGCAGGCGTTTATGCCAAGGTGAACCCGCCGATCCGCCAGCAGGCCGATCAGGATGCGCTGTGGCAGGCCATCGCTGATGGTGTGATTGATTATGTCACGACCGATCACGCCCCCTTTTCGCTGCCTGAAAAGCAGGCGGCAGAGGGCGACTTTTTGGCTGCACCGCCGGGGGTTCCGGGGGTGGAATTCATGCTGCCCGCCATGCTGGATGCCGTGGCCGCAGGTCGGTTGACCCTGAAACGCGCCCATGACCTGATCTGCGCGAACGGTGCCCGGCGGTTCGGGCTTTATCCGCACAAAGGGGC
>JBBREW010000476.1:0-2263 GCA_038225335.1 Rhodobacterales bacterium | reverse complement strand
GACCCGCTGTTTGCCACGATCGAGGATGAAAAGGCCGATGCGGAACTGCTGGCCGTGGCCACCCAGTTGATCGACCGCAAGACCGCACCCTTCGATGCGGCCTCTTTCAAGGATCACTATGACATCGCCCTGCGCAGCCTTATCGACAGCAAACGCAAGAACAAGAAAACCCCGCGCAGCAAGGGCGACGGCGATGATGCAGGCGGCGCGGACAGCACCAATGTCGTCGATCTGATGGCGGCGTTGAAAGACAGCGTCAAGGCATCGGCCCAGCGCAAGCCTGCCGCCAAGAAAGCACCCGCGCGCGCCAAGAGCCCGGCGCGCAAAAAGGCCTGATGTGGACCGTCTGGCGCAATATCGCCGCATGCGGGACTTTGCCCGCACCTCTGAACCGATGGGACCCGGGCAGGCCTCGGCAGGCGGTTTGCGGTTTTCCGTCCAGAAACACGCGGCGACCCGTCTGCACTGGGATCTGCGGCTGGAATGGGACGGTGCCCTGCTCAGCTGGGCCGTCACCCGCGGACCCAGCCTTGATCCCGGCCAGAAACGTCTAGCGGTCCGGACAGAGGATCACCCGCTGGACTACCTTGATTTCGAAGGCACGATTCCACAGGGCTACGGCGCGGGCACCGTCATGCTGTGGGACATCGGCTGGTGGATGCCGCTGACCGACATGGACGAAGGATTGGCGTCGGGCACGCTGAAGCTGCGTATCCTGTCGCACCGCATGTCCGGGGCATGGACGCTGGTGCGGATGAAAGGCAACCGCAAGGGCGATACAAAACGCCAGAACTGGCTGCTGATCAAGGAACGTGACAGCGCCGTGGGGGGTGCCGACGACCTGACCGGGTCCGCGCTGACCAGTGTGGGGTCCGGCCGCACCATGGATCAGATCGCATCCGCAGCCCGGCCCACCCTGTCGCAAACAGGCAAACGACCCGGTTTTCACAAACCACAGCTGGCGACCCTGCGCGACACGCCGCCCGTGGGCGATAACTGGCGGATAGAGCCGAAACACGACGGCTACCGCGCCATCATCGCCTTGGGCAAGGGTGGCCCGCGCATCTTCACGCGCAACGGCCACGACTGGACGGACCGGTTCGCGACCCTTGTCCCCTACCTTGCGGACCTGCCCTGCGACAGCGCGCTGCTTGATGCAGAGGTTGTCTCGGGCCTTGGGGTTGAGAGTTTCGGTGCGTTGCAATCTGCCCTGCCGGATCGCAGCCCACTGGCGGTCTATGTCTTTGACCTGCTGCACCTTGACGGCAACGACCTGACGGCTGCGCCCTTCGATGACAGACGCGCGGCGCTGGAACAGCTAGTGGCCGCACAGCCGCCCTTGGCCCCGGTCCGTCTGTCGCCCAGCATCCGCACCGACGGACAGACCGTGCTGGATGCGATCTGCGCCGCCGGCGGAGAGGGGATCATCGCCAAACGCGGCGACGCCCCTTACCGCGGACGGCGGACAACTGGCTGGCTGAAGGTAAAATGTCAGGCGCGGGACGAATTTGTGATCGTGGGCTTTGCCCCGTCTGACATACCCGGACGGCCCTTTGCCTCTTTGATCATGGCGACGCGGGATGACGGCGGACTTGTCTATCGGGGCCGGGTCGGCACCGGGTTCGACGATGCGGCGATGGCGACACTTGATGCGGCGATGCTGCCGCTGCGCAGCGACCAAAGCCCGCTTGCGACCCTGCCAGAGGAGGAGTCCGCTGGCACGGTCTGGCTGTCGCCGACCCTTGTGGCCGAGGTGCGCCATGGCGGGCTGACCGACGCAGGCCGCATCCGCCACGGCGTTTTCGTCGCCCTGCGCGACGACAAACCTGCCCGCACCGTAACGCTTGCCCCCCCGACCAAGGCGGGGCTGGATGTGGCCGGTGTCCGGGTCAGCAACCCGCAAAGACTGATTTTTGCCGATGCAAAGGTCTGCAAACGCGACCTTGCCAGGTATTACGAGGCGATAGCCCCGGTGATGCTGGCCACCACAGCGGATCGCCCCCTGTCCCTGCTGCGTCATCCGGCAGGTCTGCAGGATACCGGCTTTTTCCAGCGGCACGTCGGCGACGGCTTTCCCGATGCCATCCGCACCTTGCCGATCATCCAGAAGGACGGCACGGCAGAAACCGGCATGTATGTCACCGATGCGTCCGGGCTGGTGGCCTGCGTGCAGATGGGCACCATCGAATTTCATCTGTGGGGTGTGCACCGCGACCGGATCGACCGGCCGGATCGCATGGTATTCGACCTTGACCCCGATCCG
>JBBREW010000475.1:0-2279 GCA_038225335.1 Rhodobacterales bacterium | reverse complement strand
TGTGTCGGGGGTGATCCTGCTGCTGGACAAGTCGATCAAGCCCGGCGACGTCATCAGCATCGGCGATACCTTTGGCTGGATCAATGCGCTGGGCGCGCGTTACGTCAGCATCACCACCCGCGACGGCAAGGAATACCTGATCCCGAACGAGGATCTGATCACCGGGCAGGTGGTCAACTGGTCCCATTCCAACGAATTTGTCCGACTGGATATCTTTTTCGGCACATCCTATGGCGACAACCCGCACGAGGTGCGCCGCGTGGCCGTTGCCGCCGCCACCAGCGTGGACCGTGTTCTGGCCCACAAGCCTGCGGTGTGTCACATCGTGGGCTTTGGCGACAGTTCCGTGGATTACATCCTGCGGTTCTGGATTTCGGACCCGACAGGGGGTCTGACCAACATCCGTGGCAACGTCTATCTGGCCTTGTGGGATGCATTTGCCGAACACGGCATTTCCATCCCCTTCCCGCAAAGAGAGGTGCGCGTCCTGCCCTCTGCGGCGGACCATGCGGACAGTCTGGGTGAATTGCCGGACCGTCTGGCGGAAAAGTGACCTGCCTGTGCTAAAAATTTTCAAGCGTAAACCTGTCATGTTGACACACTCCACATCCATCGCACCACGGCCGCGACGGTCATTCTTGCACGATCCGGCTTGTCACCTCTGACGCCCGCGGCAACCTTGCGGTGACCGACACGGATGTGACGGCCGCCTGTCAGGCTATTTTCCCCTGACCCCACGGTCGATTACCTTTGATCCGGAATTTCTCGATCAGGATGGCGCTGGTTGATTTGAGGCCTTGCCGTCGGGGCCACGGCACCCGCAGGTCCGGCTGATGCTGCGACCACGCCACCGGGTGCTGCGCCAGAGGTGCCGGTTGACACGCCCGCCGACACCGACTAACGCGCGTCTTTCGGTCATTGAAATGACACGCAATCCGCCTTAGGTTTCGATCAGGCCTTGCACCGGGGCCATCTGTCCGGTGCTTTTCATCGGAGGACGATGCACTGTCTCTTACCACCTCGGCAGCGTCGGCTGCCACGACCGAAGCCCGCGCTGTGACAGCGGCGGCTTCTTATGACAGCGATCAGCTGTTGAACGCAATCCTGACATCGCTGGACGACGACAAGGCAGAAGAGGTCATCAAGATCAATCTGCGCGGCAAGTCAGAGATGGGTGACTGGATGGTCATCGCCTCGGGCCGCTCCACGCGTCAGGTTTCTGCCATGGCTGAAAAGCTGACCGAAAAGCTGAAACAGGACTTTGGCCTTGTCAGCAAGATCGAAGGCAAGGACATCGGCGACTGGGTGCTGATCGACACGGGCGATGTGATTGTGCATCTGTTCCGCCCCGAAGTCCGCGAATTCTATCAGCTGGAAAAGATGTGGATGCCGGGGTCGCAGGACTTCCTTGCCGTGGACCCGTCCAAGGCACCCTGATGCGCTTGCGTATCTGCGCCGTGGGCCGCATGCGCAGCGGCCCAGAGGCAGACCTTGTCACAGACTATCTGACCCGGTTTGACCGGACCGGGCGGGCCTTGGCCCTTGGTCCGACTGACATGATCGAGGTTGACGACCGCAAGGGTGGCGGCATGGCTGCCGAAGCCACCCTGCTGACCAAGGTGATCCCCGATGGCGCGCTGCTGTGCGTTCTGGACGAGCGCGGCAAGACCATGTCATCGCCCGCCTTTGCCGACTTGCTTGCCGGGTGGCGCGATCAGGGACGACAGGACATCGCCTTTGTCATCGGCGGCGCGGACGGGATCGATCCGGCCCTGCGCCACCGGGCCGACGCGGCGCTGTCATTCGGGGCGATGGTCTGGCCGCATATGCTGGTGCGCGTGATGTTGGCAGAACAGCTTTACCGGGCCGCCTCTATTCTGGCCGGATCGCCCTATCACCGCGTCTAGGAGCCTCCGGCGGGAGTATTTCGAAAAAAGCGAAGACGCGGGCGCAGTCAAAGCTGCCGGATCGCCTGTGCCACGGCCTGACCCAGCTTTGTGTGGTCGGCGCCGTCGTAATGGACACCGTCCAGCGGGCTGACCGCGATGTGGCGGCCTGCGTCCAGAAACGCGGCACCCCAGTTTTCCGCCAAGGCCGCATAGAGGGGCTGCAAGCCCCGGGAACGGGCGGTGCCGCCATGAAACACCTGGGCGATCGGCCCCTGTTCCAGCACGGGCGGCGGGCAGATCACCAGAACCCTGAACCCGCCATGCCGGGTCTGCATCGCATCGTCGCAGGCGATGGCCAGCAACCCGGCCAGTCCGGCGGCGATGCCGTCG
>JBBREW010000474.1:0-2283 GCA_038225335.1 Rhodobacterales bacterium | reverse complement strand
GAAATACGCCCGCCCGGTCTGCGTCGGAGAAGTGAGGTCAAAAGGACAGGGAGAGCTGGAAACGGACATTGCCAACCTGCGGGCCGCGATGACCGAACACGGCGCGACGCGCGGTTTCATGAATGCGGCCTCTCCCGGTGTCATATCCCTGTTTCTGCAGAACAGTTTCTATCCCACGCGCGATGCCTATCTGGCCGCCCTCGCGGATGCGATGAAGACGGAATATGAAACCATCGTGGCGGCGGGGCTTGATCTGCAACTGGATTGTCCCGATCTGGCCGTGTCCCGTCACATGCTGTTCAACGATCTGTCGGATGCGGAATTCGTCCGGATCGCGCAGACCCATGTCGAGGCGCTGAATCACGCGCTGCGCGACATTCCCGCCAACCGGGTCCGCATCCACATCTGCTGGGGCAATTACGAAGGCCCGCATATCTGCGACATCCCGATGGACACCATGTTTGCGACACTGATGCAGGCAAAGGCGCAATACGTGCTGTTTGAAACGGCAAACCCCCGGCACGGCCACGAATGGACCGTCTTTCGTGACCGCGCGGCAGAGATTCCGGGCGACAAGGTGCTGGTGCCGGGGGTCATTGATACCACGACGAATTTTGTCGAACACCCGCAACTGGTGGCGCAGCGGTTGCAGCGGTTCACCGACATCGTGGGTCCCGACCGCGTCATCGCTGGCAGCGATTGCGGCTTTGGCACCTTTGCAGGGTTTGGGGCCGTCGATCCGGCGATTGCCTATGCCAAACTGGCCGCGATGGCCGAAGGGGCTGCTCTGGTCTGATGAACGTGGTCCCGCCGGGCAGTCCGGGCGGGAGGGCGGGCCGGCCGCGCTCGACACTCTTACAGGGGCGGGATAGCCTTTGGGCAATCCTCCGCAGCGACCGCGGACCCTGACAAAAGGCCCCTGCCCCATGACCCATGTCCTTGCCATCGGCAAACTGCTGTCCCATGACCGCGACGCCATTATTGAAGCGTTCGATCCGGTGCTGATCGACGACATGGACGATCTGGCGGATCTGGATGCCCATACCCGCGAGCAGGTCACGGCCGTCGCCTATGCCGGGCACGCCCCCTTTGATGCCACAGCGATGGATCTGCTGCCAAACCTTGCGCTGATTGCGAATTATGGTGTGGGGTATGATGCCATCGACGTGGCCGCCGCATCTGCCCGCGACGTGATCGTGACCAATACCCCCGATGTGCTGAACGACGATGTGGCGGACCTTGCCATTGCGCTGTGGTTGCAGCAGGGCCGCCAGATGCGGCAGACAGAGGCGCTGGTCCGCAGCGGTCGCTGGGCCGTTGACGGCCCTGCCCCCCTGACCACAAAACTGTCGGGCCGCACCGCGGGTATTGTCGGCATGGGACGGATCGGGCGGGCCATCGCGGACCGCCTTGCCGCGTTCAACATGGACATCCATTACCAGTCGCGCAGCACAAAGGACACGCCGGGATGGACCTATCACGCCGACCCGGTCGCCTTGGCAAAGGCAGTCGATACGTTGTTTGTCGCGGTTGTCGGCGGTCCTGACACGGTGGGTTATGTGTCAGAGGAGGTGATTGCCGCACTGGGGCCAAAGGGCGTCATCATCAACATCTCTCGGGGGTCGACGATCGACGAAGCAGCCCTGCTGGATGCGCTGGAAAGCGGTGCCCTTGCGGGTGCGGGGCTGGACGTGTTCCTGAACGAACCCGCCATTGATCCGCGCTTTCTGACCCTGGACACGGTCGCCCTGCAGCCGCATCAGGGGTCTGCCACCGTGCAAACCCGCGCGGCCATGGCGCAGTTGCAACGCGACAATATCGCGGCGCATCTGGCGGGCAAACCCGCGCTGACCCCGGTGAACGGCTCCGACGCGGGCTAGGTCTGTTACAGACCCAGCTTGTCCCGGATGCCGTAATACCAGCTGCCCATGACCGAATAAGGCACGCGCAGCGCCCGGCCACCGGGGAAAGGATACCATTTCAGCCCGGCGAACACGTCGAACCGGGTCAGATCACCGTCGATCGCCTCGCTCAGGATGCGGCCAAAGGTGTGGCTGCCGGTCACGCCATGGCCGGAATAGCCGTGGGCGTAATAGGTGTTTGTGCCCAAACGCCCCATCTGCGGCACGCGGCTGAACGACAAGGCGAAATTGCCGGACCAGGCATAGTCAATCTTGACCCCTTTCAGACGGGGAAAGACCTTGTCCATGTTCCGGCGCAGCTTTGCCTCGATATCGCTGGGATCGGCCCCACCATAAACGGTGCCGCCGCCGAACAGCATCC
>JBBREW010000473.1:0-2286 GCA_038225335.1 Rhodobacterales bacterium | reverse complement strand
CGCCAGCATCAACGGGGTCAAGGGCATCATGATGACCTTTGACGACTTTCTGGTCGGTCTGGACACCTTCGGCCAGAAGGTTCAGCCGCTGATGGCCTGCCGTCAGGACAAGCTGGCCATCGCTGCCGAATGATGGACGGCAGTCAACACGGGCAGGACAGTGTCCCGCCCGCCCATCCTTTTGCAGCGTTTGATCTGCACCGCAGCACAGCGGTGCCCGTTCACGGCGTCGTGCCGGACGGTCCCTGCGTGCCGCAGGGGATTGCCGCACTGCTGCGACGCTATGCCAGCGGGGACACGACACCTGACGCCGAAATCGCGCGGGTTGCGGGTCTGTGCGGCGATCCCCCGGCGTCAGAGGCGGTGTTGTCGGTCCTTGATACCACCGCAGGCGTTGCCGCGTCGCAGGCCCGCTGGACCGCCGGAACCCCCCGCCCGCTGGAAGGGGTGCCTTTCGGCGTCAAGGGCATCGTCGATGTCGCGGGCGGCCAGATCACCTGCGGGTCGTTGCTGACCGGGTCGCGGATCGCCGCACAGGATGCCGTCGGGGTCGCGCGTCTGCGCGCGGCGGGTGCCATCCCGGTGGCTGTTCTGGCCACCACGGAATACGCCGCAGGGTCGCCGTTCAACCCGCGGCACGGTGTCGTGACCAATCCTTATGATGCCAGCCGCTGGACCGGGGGGTCGTCCACGGGATCGGGTGCCGCCGTCGCGCGCCGCATCCTGCCCTTTGCGCTGGGGACCGACACCGGCGGGTCGATCCGGGTGCCGGCCTGCTGGTGCGGGGTGACGGGGCTGAAACCCACACGCGGCCTGCTGCCCACGAAAGGTGTCACACCGCTTAGCTGGACCTTGGATCACCTTGGCCCGCTGGGCCTGTCAGCGGCCGATCTGTCGCGCGTGATGCAGGTCATGGCCGATGTGCAGCCCCTGCCCCCGCGTCCCCTGCGCATCGGTGTGCCCGACGGCTGGTTCACCGAAACAGTCGATACAGCCGTTCTGTCCGCATGGACCGCCGCATTGGAGGTCATGCAGTCCCTTGGTGCCACCTGCGTGCCGGTCAGCACCGCCCGCCTGTTCGGTGACATGGCCGCCCATCATGCGGTCGGCTGGACAATCCTGACCGCCGAACTGGCCGCCAGCCAGCGCCACAACGCCGGACGGCGATCCGAACAGGATGCGGGTCTGCAGGCCCGGATTGCGCGGGGCGATGCCCTGTCCGCCGCCGACTATCTGCTGGCGATGTCGCAGCGGACCGCCCTGATCGACCGGGTGCTGGCAGGCTGGGACGTCGATCTGCTGGTCACCCCCGGACTTGGCGGCGAGGCCGGTCATCTGGACGGTCTGCACATTGACATCGACGGACAACGCTTTGGTTTTGATATCATTTCGCGCAACACGATGATCTGGAACCTGACCGGGTTTCCCGCACTCATGCTGCCGTCGGGTGCAGGGCGGAACGGATTGCCCCTTGGGATCCAGATCGTCGGGCGGCCCTGTGATGATGCGCTGGTTCTGTCGCTGGGCACGGCGTTCCAGTCGGCCACCGATCACCACATGATGCAGCCATGACGGATCTGACGCGCCTGCATGCGGTGGCGGCCTTGGCGGGTCTGCGGCGCGGTGATTTTTCGGCACTTGATCTGACGCGCGCCTGTCTGGCCCGGATCGCCGACCGCGACGCAGAGGTGCGGGCCTGGCTGTGTCTGAACCCGCAGGCAGAGGCGCAGGCGGCGGTGATAAGGGCGGATGATCCGCGCCCGCTGGCCGGTCTGCCCGTCGGGATCAAGGATGTGTTCGACACCGCAGACATGCCGACAACCCATAACTCTGCGCTGTTTTCCGGCCACCGGCCTGCGCGTGATGCGGCGGCGGTGGCGATGCTGCGTGCGGCAGGTGCCATCATCATCGGCAAGACCGACACGACGGAATTTGCCGCAGCCGGGCGCAATGCGGCGACCGGGAACCCTGCGGATCTGCGCCACACCCCCGGCGGGTCGTCCGCGGGTTCTGCGGCGGCGGTGGCGGATTTCCATGTCCCGTTGGCCTTGTCGACGCAGACCGGTGGATCGACGATCCGCCCGGCCAGTTTCTGCGGTGTCACGGCGATGAAACCCAGCTTTGGCCTGATTTCCACCGAAGGCATGAAACGCTATGCGCCCAGTTTCGACACCGTCGGTTTTCATGCGCGCGATGTGGCGGACCTGATGCTGGTGTCGGGGGTGTTCGACCTGCCCTTGCCGCCCGCCCCGGACAGCGCCCGCATCGGCCTGTGTCATACGCCCT
>JBBREW010000472.1:0-2294 GCA_038225335.1 Rhodobacterales bacterium | reverse complement strand
TTGCTGGACGGCACAGAGATCGGCCAGATCCCCGTCGCAGGGCGGACCCGGGCGCAGGTGGCCGATGTGCAGATGGTGTTCCAGAACCCCTTCGATACCCTGAACCCGTCGATGACCGTGGGTCGCCAGATCATCCGCGCGCTCGAGGTGTTCGGGATCGGCACCGGCCGCGCCGACCGCCGCGACCGGATGCTGGCGCTGCTGGATCTGGTCCGCCTGCCCCACGCCTTTGCCGATCGGATGCCACGGCAGTTGTCGGGCGGCCAGAAACAGCGGGTCGGCATTGCGCGGGCCTTTGCCGGACAGGCCCGCGTGGTTGTGGCCGACGAGCCCGTGTCTGCCCTTGATGTCAGTGTTCAGGCCGCTGTGGCGGACGTGCTGCTGGATATCCAGCGCAGGCAGCGCACCTGCCTGCTGTTCATCAGCCATGATCTGTCCATTGTGCGCTATCTGTCGGACCGGGTCATGGTCATGTATCTGGGCCATATCGTCGAAATCGGCACGACGGATCAGGTCTTTGCCCCGCCATACCACCCCTATACAGAGGCGCTGTTGTCTGCCGTGCCCATCGCGGACACCCGCGTCGTGAAACGCCGCATCGTGCTGGACGGCGACAGCCCTTCGGCGCTTGATCCGCCGCCGGGCTGTCCGTTCCAGACCCGTTGCCCGCGCAAGGATCAGGTGCCGGGCGATCTGTGCGACACGGTCATCCCGCCCCTGCGGACCCTGCCCGGCGGGCTGCAGATCAAATGCCATCTGTCCGACGACGATCTGGCCGCCATGACACCGGTCATCAGCCTGACAGCGTCGCCCCGCGCCGCAGATCCGCCCGAGTGACGCTCATATCTTGCTGATCGGACTGCCTTTGGGCAGGATCGTCGCCTGCACTGCAATCTCTTGTGACAGGGCCGCCAGTCGGTCCACATCGCTGCGGTTCAGCATCGCGTCGCTGGCAAAGGCCAGCGCCCTTTCCGACTGATCCACGGCCGCGCGGCCGAAAATACGCGGCTCGACCTTTACCAGCGCCAGCAAGGCCCGTTGCAGGGTCATCTGCACCTCCTGCAAGGCGGCACCGTCACGCGCGATGGCGGCAAAGGCGTCGCGCATCATGTCCTGTGCGCCCAAGGCCTCGATCCACAAACGGGGATAGGTGATCTCCGGCTCTGGCTGGGCGGACCATTGCGACAGGACGCGCGTGATCCGGCGGATCACGTCAATGCCTGTGCCGGGGTCGTTCACCGCCGGCGACAAGGCACGGCTGGCGATTTCCGACAGGGTGATCATCCCGAACCGCGGGTCCTGATCAAAGTCGCGGTCGAACCCCACGTCGAAACAGCCCCGCACATCCTCCAGAAGAGCGTCGAATGCCGGACCGATGGGACCTTTGACAATCTCTGCCAGTGTCGAATCGCGATAGATGAAATCGCCCGGCAAGGCCCGGATATAGATGTCGGCATCCGCTGCCTCTGCCAGATCATTCAGGGAGGACAGATTGACGAACTCGACATAACCGACACGGCCTGCCTTCAGCGGGATGGCCTGATCGGGGCTGCTGTCGCGCAGGATCGGGCGTGCGCCCAACCAGGGGTGTTCCAGTCGGTTCTTCAACGCGTCGTCAGCCGCATGTTCGACGCGGCGCAGCGTGTCCCCGATCAGGCCAAAACTGGCAAGATGCTGGATCCAGCGCACCAGATTGAAAATGATGACCAGCAGCACACCGATCGTGGCGACAAACAGGATGACCCGGCCACCTTCGCCATAGACACCGATAGACAGGCTGATGATCCCCACCAGCGAAAAGATGAACGCCCCGATAAAGGACGCCAGCACCCGCTGCGTCGTGGTGTCCTTGCGCAGCAGAACCACGGATCGTGGCGTAGCATTGTCGGATGCCCCGGAAAAGGCGGTGACCATGATGGATACGGAAAATGTCGTGACCGCTAACATCGAACTTGCAAGCACGTTCAACAGACTGTCGATCGCATCTGCCCCGATCTGGAACACCAGCGCCTCCGGGATCACATCCCGCAGCATGATCGCGGCAAAAGCGGTCAGAACGCCCAGCAAGCCATAGGCGGAAATAGGGAACCAGATGTCCGAGAACAGACGACGCAGGCGAAAACGCAGGGCTGAAATCATGGCATGTCTTTCGTTGTTCGCTGTCTGCCCAAGCGCCCACATGCGTTGAGTGGCGGTATCGCGCAGCAAAACGCGGTCCGTCAATAGCCGGACAAGACTGGTTTAAGGTGGCAGGTGCGACATTGCGGCACAGGTCGTTGCCAGTCACATTTCAG
>JBBREW010000471.1:0-2296 GCA_038225335.1 Rhodobacterales bacterium | reverse complement strand
ATCGGTGCGGCAAACGCGGGCGCTGCCTATACGGCCCTGTGGCCGGGCTGGGTCGCGGCCTTTGTGCTGTTCCGGCTGTTCGACATCACCAAATGGGGTCCTGTGGGCTGGGCTGACAGGCGGGGTGATCCTTTTGGCGTGATGCTGGACGATGTCTTTGCCGGTCTTTTCGCAGCCATCGGCGTCGTCATCCTTGCCGGGCTGTTCCATGCGGTGCTGATGGCATGACGCAGGCGCACGATCTGCTGGATCTGGCCAAGGGGTGTGGCGTCAGCATCGCCACCGCCGAAAGCTGCACAGCCGGGCTTTTGTCCGGTGCCATCACGGCGGTGCCGGGAAGTTCCGCCATTTTTGACCGCGGCTTTGTCACCTATACCAATGCGGCCAAGGTCCAGATGCTGGGCGTGGCGCAAGCCACGCTCGACCAATGGGGTGCGGTGTCAGAGGACGTGGCGTGCGAAATGGCCGCAGGGGCGCTGGCCCGGTCCGCAGCACAGATCGCCGTGGCGATCACGGGAATCGCAGGTCCCGGCGGATCGGACCACAAACCCGAAGGCCGCGTCTGTTTCGCCGTGGCGACGGCACAGGGTTGCACCGCGCAGACCGTGGAATGGGGTCCGATCGGCCGGGACCGCGTGCGCGCCGCCAGCGTGGATCATGCGCTGACCCTGCTGCTGGACAGGCTGTCCGCCTGGCCGGATGGTCAGGCCACGCCGTAAAGCGTTGCTGCGCGCTTTTCGAAGGCCCTCACGATGGTCTGCATCGCCTGATTGAAGAACATGCCCGCCGCCCCCTGCAGGATGCGGTTGCGGAATTCAAAATCCACATGAAAATGGACGTTGCAGCCCCCCGGCGCGTCGCTGAACGTCCAGCGGCTGTCCAGATGCTTGAACGGTCCGTCGATATAGGATGTGTCGATCTGCCGCTTGTCAGGCCACAGGGTGACGCGGCTGCCAAAGGTTTCGCGGAATACCTTGAACGACACCACCAGATCCGCCAGCAGGATGGTGTGATCGCCATGATCCTCTTGCGACCGCAGCCGTGCGGCAGCTGTCCACGGCAGGAATTGCGGATAGCTTTCGACATCGGCAACAAGGGCATACATCTGATCGGCGCTGTAGGGCAGAACGCGGGTTTCGTCGTGGACGGGCATGGATGACTTTCACGGTGTGACTTCACCCGTTGATGTCGTAAAAGATATACAGAAATCAACCCTTGCCCGCAGGTATCGCATGCAACGCCCCTATGTCATCGACCAGATGATCAGCGCAAAATCCATCGCCGCCCGGATCGAAGGGTTGGCCCGCGACATTCACGCGGCCTTTGACGGCACCGACAAGCTGGTTGTCGTCGGCCTTCTGCGCGGGTCCTTTGTGTTCATCGCCGATCTGGTGCGTGAACTGGATCTGCCGGTCGAGGTCGATTTCATCGAGGCGTCGAGTTACGGCAACACCATGGAAAGCAGCCGCGAGGTGCGAATCCTGAAGGATCTGCGCGGCACCATCGAAGGGCGCGACGTGCTGATCGTCGAAGACATCGTGGACACCGGGCATACGCTTGCGCGGGTCACAGATTTTTTGCGGGCGCGCCATCCTGCCAGGCTGAAAACCATCGCCCTGCTGGACAAACCGGCGCGCAGAGAAGTCGATTTCCGTGCTGACTGGATCGGTTTTGAAATTCCAGATGCCTTTGTCGTCGGTTACGGCATTGATTTTGCACAACGTAATCGCAATTTGCCTTATATCGGGCAGGTGCGGTTCACGGATACCGTGTGAACCCGCGCCGGTTGCTGACGGCCAGCCGCTGGGCCCGGCACCCGCCGCCCGCCCGGCGGGTCTGGCCGGTGATCGGCGTCATCGTCATCTGCCTTGTGCTGGCGGGACTGGACCGTGAGTTCGGCGGATCGGTCACCTTTCAACCCGATAGAGTGCGTCCATTCACACCAAATTAAGCGCGCCGGTGCGATAAAGGCGGCATGACATATCAAGCCGTCCCACCGACAACACCCGATCAAAGCATCCTGCCGCAGATCGTCGCCGAAGATGCCTTGGCCGCGGTCCGCCGCTATCTTGACATGCCGATCGCCTACCTGTCCGTTTTCGACGGCGACGACCTTGTGTTTCGCAGCGTATCCGTCGATGCGGACACGCCGTTTCCCGCCGCCGGTGACCGCAGGCCCGCGGCTGGCACATTGTGTCAGGCCGTGCGCGACGGGGTGTTGCCGTCCTTGATGACCGATGCCCGGCAGCACCCTATCGCGCAACGCCTGGCGGTCGCGACACCGATGACCGTGGGG
>JBBREW010000470.1:0-2297 GCA_038225335.1 Rhodobacterales bacterium | reverse complement strand
CTGGCCCATCGGCGGTGGCAGGACGGTGCGGGGCATCGGGCGTTCGATCCCCCATTCCTCGACGTTCAGGATGACCCAGACGGCCAGCCGCTTTTGATCGGGCAGGATCAGGCGTGGACGGTCCACGATGGCCTGATAGGGGAAACGGTCAGTCAGGCGCATCAGAACTCCAGATACTTTTGCAAGGCACGGTTGAAGACGTCGGGGCGGTTCAGGTTCGCGATATGGGCGCAGTCCGGGATGTTGACGTATTCGGACCCCGGCGTGGCCAGCCACATGGCGTGCATCGCATCTGGCGGGGCACCCATGTCGTCGGCACCGGAGATATAGAGCACTGGCACTGTCATGTCCGTCAGGCGACGGCGGTAATCCAGATGCTGCAACGCACGCGCACAGCCGGTATAGCCCGCAACAGCGGTGGCGTTGAAATCATCTGCCAGACCGGCAACCATGGCCGGATTGGCCTGCACTTGGTCCGGGGTCAGCCAGCGGTCCAGCGTGACAGGCCAGATCGAATCCATACCGCCAGCGGTGATTGCGGCGATCCGGTCGTCCCAACTGCTGACGAATGCAGGCGGCGCATCGGCGCGCGCACAGGCGCAGACCATGCGGCCCACGCGGTCAGGATGATCCAACCCCAGACCAAGGGCGGTCATGCCCCCCAGTGACAACCCGATAATGTCAGCGCGGTCCACGTCCAGATGATCAAGGATCGCCAGTGCGTCGCCGGTCAGATCGGCAAAGCTGTAATCCCCCGCAGGCGCAGAGGATCGACCGTGTCCCCGCGTGTCATAGCCGATAACGCGGAAATGCGGGTCCAGCAGCGCGCGCTGCGGTGCCCACATGTCCAGACCCGCGCCCAGCGAATTCGACAGCAGCACGGCAGGCCCGTCGGCGCGGCCCGTGACCAGCACCGACAGATGCGCGTCGCCGTGGCGGACGGTCAGACGATCCGTCATTCGGCAACCAATGCGGCGGGGATCGCGGCATTCACGGCGGGCATCGTCTTTTCTGCCAGCAGGACCATCGACCGGCGCGACAGGGCGACATCGGCCCAATCCTTGCCCGCGACCAGCAGGGTGCCGAAATCGCCGACCTCGTCCCGCAAGGCCAGAATATCGTCGGCCACCTTGTCAGGCGTGCCCCATGTCACACATTCGTCCATCACCATGTCCAGCGTCACCTCGTCGTCGTGCATGTTCTGGTCGTGTTTGAACAGATTGGCGCGGCCGTGCTTTTTCATCTTGGTCAGCAACTGGCTGTAATAGAACCGATACGGGCTGTTCGCACCGAACACGTATTCACGCGCCGTGTTCATGTCGTCAGCGACAAAGACCGACCGCGCGACGCGCCAGTTGGCGGGATCGGCGGGACGCCCCGCGCGTTCGCAGCCTTCGACGTATTTCGGCCAGTGGGTTTTCACCCATTTGCGCAGCAGGAAGTTGGCTGAAATCGGGTCCCAGCCCCGCGCCGCGGCCTCTGTCACACCTTTGGAAAAGGGGGCGACAGCGGTGACAACGATGGGCGGATGCGGGCGTTGCAGGGGTTTGGTCATGATGCCCTGACCGATGTCGGTCATCATCTGCATTTCTGTCGTGATGTTCCAGAACTGCCCTTTGATGTTATAGGGGGCGTCGGATTCCCAGATTTTCAGAATGTGGTTGATGCCTTCCAGAAACATGGCCGGGCGGTCGGCGTTCAGGCTGCCGAAGGCCTCTGCATCGGTGGCCAGCCCGCCGGGCGAGATGCCAAAGATGAACCGCCCGTCCAGCATGTGATCCAGCATGGCGACCTGACCCGCCACAGCGGCAGGGTGCGTGTTGGGGATATTCACCGTGCCGGTGCCAAGGCGGATCTGTTTCGTCGCCGCCGCGATCCACGCGATAAAGCTGATGCAATGCGTGATGTTTTCCGCCGCATCTGTCGTGTGTTCGCCCACATAGGCTTCGGTAAAGCCCAATTCGTCCGCCAAAAGGAAAGCGGCACGGTCTTCGTGCAGGCTGGTGCGCCAATCCTTGTTCACGGGGTGGATCGGCATGGTGAAAAATCCAAGGTCCATCATGGTCTCCGCAATGGTGTTCGGATCTGTTTTATCCCAGCCAGTCCATAGTGGAAAATTATGAAAACAGGATCACTGTATCGGTTTTTCAGATAAGGGCATCGGGCAGCAGCGTCGACAGGATCGGGAACATCAACACGATGAAGGCCGCGATCAGGATCATCACGAAATAGGGGAACGACCCGATGAAGATCTTTTTCAGCGTGGCCGTGGGATCGGGCACCGATCCGCGCACGGT
>JBBREW010000469.1:0-2298 GCA_038225335.1 Rhodobacterales bacterium | reverse complement strand
CCAGAGATTGGACACATGAAAACTGACGGACGTCTCTCGCGGTGCCCGCTCAAGGGGACGTTTGGCGACGCGGTCTTCGCCGTGCTCTGTGGCTGCGGCCATAACATCCGCAAGATCCTGGCCCACCTCAGGGCTTTGTTGTCTCTCATCCTGGCCGCAATATGCGTCGCCGCAACTGACAGGATCAGGTCGGCAAACTGCTAACTTGTCGCCGGATCGCGTTGTTCAGCGTGAACGAATTACTCGTTGTGCCACCCGTGTAGGTCACAGTCGCAGCAGATGCCGCTCCTGCGAAGCTCATGACTGCGGCAGCAGCCAAGGCCAGGTTTCTTATGCTATTCGACATCATAATGTGTGTCCCCCATGAGACTGTTTAAATGATTACGGGCACAGGCAGATCACCAAAGCTCGCCACATAATAGACATAATTAGCAAAAAACTAATGACTTGTCACGAAATAAACCCTTGACGCAACCAGTGGTTGCCGGGTGCGATGCTTGGTTTGTTTGTAAAGAGTTAACCGCCGGTAGGGCACCGGTGGCGAAGCCCGACAGAAGAAATCTGTCGGGCCTGAAGGATCGTTTCAGGAAAACGCTGCTTCCAGCGCGATCTCTACCATGTCACCGAAGCTCCGCTCGCGCTGATCGGACGGAAGTGATTCGCCGGTGATGATGTGGTCGCTGACGGTCATCACGGCCAGCGCGCGCCGCTTGTAGCGCGCGGCGAGGATGTAAAGCTCCGCCGCCTCCATCTCGACCGCGAGGACGCCGTGCCGGATCATCTGTTCCGTCAGGTCGTTGCGTTCAGCGTAGAACGTGTCCGACGAGTAGATGCTGCCAACATGGGTCGGCGTCCCTCGTTTCGTCGCCGCAGCATGGGCTGCTTGCAACAGTCCGAAATCGCAGACCGGGGCATAGTTCACTTCGCGAAAGATCGTGTCGGACGGCGTGCCAGAAGAGCAGGCAGTCATGGCCAGGATCACGTCGCGAACCTTGGTCTGATCCTGCATCGCACCACAGGACCCAATGCGTATCAGTGTCTGCGCACCGTAATCCTTGATCAACTCATTCGCATAGATCGACATGGAAGGCATGCCCATCCCCGACCCCTGAATCGTGACGCGGTTGCCTTTCCATGTGCCGGTATAACCCAACATGCCGCGCACTTCGTTGATGCAAACGGCGTCCGTCAGGAACGTCTCGGCCGCCCACTTCGCGCGATAGGGGTCGCCGGGCATCAGAACCGTTTCGGCGATATCACCGGATTTTGCACCGATATGCACTGTCATGTCTTGGTTTCCTTGTTGTTTCGACCGACTATTGCGGCAATTCGTATCGAAAGAAAACCCATGCTGCGCTTGATCCTGCTGCTGACGTTCGGTCTGAGCCAACCCGCTGCCGGACAGGATGCGCAGGAACTTGCACTTGCGCGTGAGGTTCTGACGGGCCTTCAGCTTCTGTCGTTCAAGAAGAAGCGGGAATACTGCGGTTTTCTGGCGCTGACGCGGGCGGGTGAACTGATCGCGACCGATCCGGTCGCCGGTGACATGGCAAGCTGTGCCGCTGTCTATCCTGACGATGTTGCGGTGGTCGCGTCGTTCCACACCCACGGGACATTCGATGAAGGCTACTTCAACGAAATGCCTAGCACGATCGATATCGAAAGCGACGCCGGGTCCTTCATCAACGGATATGTGGCGACGCCGGGTGGGCGGTTTTGGTACATCGACGGCCGCTTGAGGGTCACCCATCAGATCTGCGGCGTCGGCTGTCTGCCGGTCGCGCCGCAGTTCAGCAAGGCGACCGATGACGCGGTCGCGCAGGCCTATACCTACGACGACCTGCGCCAGCTTCAGCGTTAGATTTCCAAAGACTTCGGATCGGTGCCCTTGGTCAGTTCGGATTTGTACCAATCGGGCTGACGACCCTTGCCCGTCCAGGTCTGCGTCGCATCGGCTGGATTGCGGTATTTCGGGGCGGAAACGGATTTAACCCCTCCGCGCTTGGAGGCACCGGCCATATTTGCGACATCGTTCAGTGAATAGCCGAAATCGGCGGCGGCCTTGGCGGCGGCGTCATGGGCCATCTTCAATTCGCGCGATTCGACCTTCTGCAAGGCGGCATCGACATCTTTGCGCAATTTTTCAAGGTCTTTTCGTGTCATCGATTTCAGGTCGACAGTCATCATGCGCTCCTTATTCAGCGGTGAGATACATTCCCCGCCGCAGCTACAGCGCATTATTCCAAAAGTCATTAATAAATCGTTAACTCTGATCTATTGGGCAATAACGCTCTGCTC
>JBBREW010000468.1:0-2326 GCA_038225335.1 Rhodobacterales bacterium | reverse complement strand
TCGCGTCGGATCCACCTTGTGGGTCGATTGCCGCAGGATCAACTGACCGGGCAGAACATGGCGGCGCGGCATGACGGCGTCATCAGCGATCCGTTCCATCAGCGTGTCCACGGTGCGCGCCACCATGTCGTCCAGCGGCTGGCGGAAGGTCGTCAGATCATAGGCCGCCCATGCGGCAATCGGCACATCGTCAAAGCCCACGACCGCGACGTCGCCGGGCACGTCCAGACCCAGTTTTCCCCGCAGCACATCCATCACGGCAAAGGCCATGTGATCGTTGCAGACGAAAACCGCATCGGGGCGATCACGACCCGCGAACATCTCCAGCGCAGCTGCACGGGCCTGATCGTGCTGAAAATTGCCAATGCCGCGCATGTGCAGGGTCGCACCCTTATCGGACAGGCCCTGCATGAAACCGGATTCTCTGTCGATCTGGGTGGATGCACCGGCAAACCCTGCGATATAGCCGATCTTTTGCGCGCCACCGGCCACAAGGTGATGCGCGATCTGTCGCCCGCCTGCGATATTGTCCGACGACACGCTGGCCAGCCGCGCGTCGGGTTGCGTGCGGTTGAACAGTACAACGGGAATACCCTGATCGTCGCACCGCGCCGCCAACTGCGACGACATCGACACAGAGGCAAGCACGATCCCGTCGACCTGATAATCCAGAATTTCCTGCATGACGGTTTCCACATCATCCACCGTGTTGGACGCCATGAAGACAAGCACGTGATAGCCTTGTTTTTGCAGGGCAACGGAAAGGCGTTCGACCGCCAGCGGATAGAAATAGTTGTCCAGATAGGCGACGACCAGACCGATGATCCGGCTTTTGCCGGTGATCATGGCGCGGGCAAGGATATTGGGGCGATAGCCCAGCTCTTCGGCCGCCTTGCGGACTTTTTCGACGGTGCGCCGCGACGCGGAACCGCCGGGCGTGAACACCCGGCTGACCGCGGATTGGCTGACCCCCGCCCGGCGGGCCACATGCAGCGACGTGATCCTGTCCATCCGGTCGGCCGCCATCAGTGCGCGGTCCAGCCGCCGTCGATCATCAAGGCGGTGCCCGTCACCAGTGCGGCGGCATCGGAGGCAAGAAAGACAACACCCCCCATGATATCCTCCACCTCGCCGACGCGGCCAATGGTGATCATGCCTTCGATCCACTTGCGGCGGTCGGGGTCCTGCAGGGTCACCTCTGCCAGCGGCGTTCGGATAAAGGTCGGGCACAGGGTGTTGATGCGGATACCGTGACGGCCCCATTCGATGGCCATCGCCTTGACCATGCCTTCAAGGCCGTGTTTCGACGCACAGTAGACGGCCCGGTCGATGCCGCCCACGTGGCCCATCTGGCTGGAAATGTGGATGATCGAACCGGGGCGGCCTGCGGCGATCATCGCCTCTGCCGTGCGGGCGGACAGGAAATAGGCGGCCTTCAGATTGACGTTCATCACCGCGTCATAATCGGCGGATGTGGTGGACAGGGCGGGCGTGTGGCGTGCCATACCAGCCGCGTTGACCACGATGTCAAAGGTGCCCTGCCGTGCCAGCGCCGCGGCGGCCGCGTCGATGTCAGTGATGTCCAGTGGCAGCGGTTCCACCGCATAGCCAGCTTCGGTCATGGCATCTGTCGCCTCCTTCAGCCGGTCAAGGCCACGCGCGGCACAGACCACATGCGCACCCTGTGCCGCCAGTGCGACAGCCGCGCCCAGCCCGATGCCGGACGAGGCCCCGGTGACCAGCGCGCGTTTGCCATCCAGTCGGGTTGTCGGCGGTTGTGGAAGTTTCATCTGGCGTCCCCCGCATTCATCTTATGCTTCATAAGGTGCTGCCGTTCCGTAAGCGAGGTTCTTGCCGCCGTAGCGGCGCACGCGCACATTGCACTGTTCCGCATGCCCCACGAAGCCTTCCAGCATGCAAAGCCGCGACCCATAGGCCCCGATCATCGCGGCGGCCTCGTCCGTGACGATGCGCTGATAGCTGTGGGTTTTCAGAAACTTGCCCACCCACAGGCCCCCGGTATAACGCCCGGCTTTTTTCGTGGGCAGGGTGTGGTTGGTGCCGATGACCTTGTCGCCGTTGGCCACATTGGTGCGCGGACCAAGGAAAAGCGCGCCATAGCTGTGCATGTTTGCCAGATACCAGTCGTCGCGGTCAGTCATGACCTGCACGTGTTCGGACGCAATGTCGTTGGCGGTGGCCAGCATGTCGTCGTGGGTGTCGCACAGGATCACCTCGCCATAGTCGCGCCAACTGATGCTGGCGGTGGGGGCGGTGGGCAGGATCTGCAACAGACGGTCGATTTCAACCAGTGTCGCTTCTGCCA
>JBBREW010000467.1:0-2328 GCA_038225335.1 Rhodobacterales bacterium | reverse complement strand
CAGCCGTCGCATCTGAAAGGCGGTCCCGCACACCGAACACATCCTCAAAGGCATGCGTCAGCCACAGCCACGACGGCGTGCCGCGAAACAGATGAAAGTTTGCCGCAAACAGCCGCCAGATCGCCCGGGGATCGGTCGCGATCACGGTGCCATCGGCGCGCGGCACCCCCAGATCGTCAATGGACACGCCCTGACTGTGCAACATGCGGAACACATAATGGTCCGGCGTCACGAACAGGGCCGCAGGATCGGTGAAGGCCGCGTTCAGTGCAAACCAGCGCGGGTCGGTATGACCGTGCGGGCTGACAATCGGCAGATTGCGGACCGTTTCATACAGATTGCGTGCAATCGCACGCACCGCTGGATCCGTGCCCAACAAGCGGTCATCGTTCAACAGTGCCATGCCGCCCCCCATTTACCGCAACAGCCATTGCGTTGTTGCCTGACAAACTAATATGCTAGTTTTTAGTTTGTCAATGGCTATGATTTGGTTATGTCTGATCACAGCCGACGGAGGACCCGATGACCCTGCTGCAACAGACCACCGCACCGCCCCCCACCTTGCCAGTGCTGGATGCGCTGCCACGGCCATCGGTGGCGGATCAGGTCTTTGACGCGCTGCAACGGCATATCCTGTCCCTTGCCCTGCCCCCCGGTGCCAAGATTTCAGAGGTCGAGATCGCCCAGCAGATGGGCGTGTCCCGCCAACCCGTCCGCGATGCGTTCTATCGTTTGTCGCAACTGGGGTTTTTGACGATCCGTCCGCAACGGGCGACCACGATCAGCCTCATATCAGAGGCCGCGATCCTGCGCGCCCGGTTCATCCGCACCGCACTGGAAGCGGAAACCTTTGCCGTCGCCTGCGACACCCTGACCCCCGCCGACATCGCCGTGTTGCAAGGCCTGATCGACGCGCAGGCAGACGCGGTGCACCGGGATGCCCGCCACGATTTTCACGCGCTGGATGATCAGTTCCACCGCGAAATCTGCGCCCGCTCCGGCGCCGGTTTTGCCTGGGACATCATCCAGAACCACAAGGCCCATATGGACCGGGTGCGGATGCTGTCGCTCAGCACGGCGTCACAGCGGATGGCGCTGGATGAACACCGCCTGATCCTTGACGCGATCACGCGCCATGACAGCGTGGCCGCGGTGGCAACCCTGCGCGCGCATCTGGGCCGGATCAGGGGCCTGATCGACCAGATCAAGGCGGAAAACCACAGCTGGTTCACGGACGGCACCCCATGACGGGCTGCATTGTGTGCATCGGTGAATGTATGGTCGAACTTTCACCGCAAGGTGCGGCGGGCCAGTACGGTCTCGGCTTTGCCGGGGATACGATGAACACGGCGTGGTATCTGCGCCAGATGCTGCCCGCAGGTTGGCAGGTCGATTATCTGACCGCCGTGGGGACGGACGCGCTGTCGGATCAGATGCTGGCCCATCTGGATGCAGGCGGGATCGGCACCGATCACGTGCTGCGCCGGGCGGACCGCACGGTCGGACTTTACATGATCCAGTTGACGGACGGCGAACGCAGCTTTGCCTATTGGCGCGGACAAAGTGCGGCGCGCACGCTGGCGCAGGACCCTGATGTGCTGGATGCCGCACTTGCGGGGGCGGATCTGGCCTATGTGTCGGGCATCACGCTGGCCATCCTGCCGCCTGACGACAGTGCCCGCCTGATCGACCGGCTGTCCGTCTGGCGCAAGGCGGGGGGCAAGGTCGTGCTCGATTCCAACCTGCGCCCCCGCCTGTGGGAGGATACAGACCAGATGACAAAAGCGGTCATGGCCGCCGCCGCGGTCAGTGACATCGTGCTGCCCAGTTTCGACGACGAGGCCACATGGTTTGGCGATGCAACGCCCGCCGCCACAGCGCAACGATA
Source organism: Rhodobacterales bacterium (assembly GCA_038225335.1). Taxonomy (GTDB): domain Bacteria; phylum Pseudomonadota; class Alphaproteobacteria; order Rhodobacterales; family Rhodobacteraceae; genus Loktanella. The sequence continues at coordinate 440 of JBBREW010000467.1, read as the reverse complement.
TACCGCCGCCGGTGCGTCACAGGTCATCGTGAAAAACGGCAGCGGCCCGTTGCTGGCCTTGGCGGATGGTCAGACCCATACCCTGCCCCCGGACCCGGTGCCGTCGGTCATCGACACGACCGCTGCCGGGGACAGTTTCAACGCAGGCTATCTGGCGGTGCGCCTGACGGGTGGGACCGTCGTGCAGGGTCTGACCACCGCAGCGGCGCTGGCGGCCCATGTCATCCAGATCCGCGGTGCGCTGACCACCCTTGACGCCGCAACCCGCGCATCACTGATCGGCTGACCCGCCCCGCCGATGGTGCCCCCGGCCGGACTCGAACCGGCACGGGCATCAGCCCAAGAGATTTTAAGTCTCCGATGTCTACCATTCCACCACGGGGGCACGGGTATCTGGTAATCGGGCCAGCCGTGGCGTGCAAGGTCCGGCGGTGCGATCA
>JBBREW010000466.1:0-2330 GCA_038225335.1 Rhodobacterales bacterium | reverse complement strand
TTTGGCGCAGGGGCCTGACGAAAACCGGGCATTTGCAGGCCGGGTTTCGGGTTTGCGCACGTCGTCGTGCGCCATAGGCGTGGTCGTGACCATCTCTGGTATCCTCACAGATAAGCGCCCTTCGTTGGGGAAGGGTGTCCCGCCGCCTGAGTTAGAGTGCGCCCCGATCTTCCACAAGCCGCAAATTGACGCTAGGACGTCGCAACATGCGAATTTCGCGACAGCCGCGACGCCGATAGGAAACTTGCGCCCGATGTTTACCACAACCCTGATCGCCGCCCCCGGCGGGCTGGACGCCACGCTGGTCGAAAACCTGCGCAACGCATGGGGTGGCGGTGATGCCCACTGGCTGTCCCCGGCAGAGGCGGCCTGTTTCGACATGCCGGCCCGCCCCGATACCCTGTGGACGGTCTGGGATGACTGTCAGGCGCTTGGCGTTGATCTGGTCGTGCAGCCCACCGCAGGACGGCGCAAGGTGATGCTGCTTGCGGATATGGACAGCACCATGATCCGGCAGGAATGCATCGACGAACTGGCGGCAGAGGCAGGCGTCGGTCCCCGCGTCGCCGCCATCACCGCCCGCGCCATGAACGGAGAGCTGGATTTCGAAGGCGCGCTGATCGAACGGGTCGGTCTGCTGAAAGGGCTGCCCGACACCATCATCGCCCACGTCCTTGACACCCGCATCACCCTGATGCCCGGCGGCTATGAACTGGTGCAGACGATGAAGACCCACGGCGGCCATGCCGCTTTGGTGTCGGGGGGCTTTACCGCCTTTACTACCCGGATCGCGGCCGCTCTGGGGTTCGACGAACACCGCGCGAATACCCTGCTGGTCAGCGATGGCAGGCTCAGCGGCGATGTCGCGCGGCCGATCCTTGGCCGTCAGGCCAAGGTCACCGCCCTGACGGAGATTACGGCACGGCTGGGTCTGACCCCGCAGGATGTGATCGCCGTGGGCGACGGGGCCAACGATCTGGGCATGCTGGGTCTGGCGGGCACCGGCGTCGCCCTGCACGCCAAACCCAGCGTGCAGGCCGAATGTGACGTGCGGATCAACCATGGCGATCTGACCGCGCTTTTGTTCATCCAAGGCTATGCCCGCAGCGATTTCGTCACCTGATGTTCGAGGTGACAGGCGATATTCTGGCGCTGCTGATGCTGGCGGCGTTCATCGCGGGCGTGGTCGATTCCATCGCGGGTGGTGGCGGTCTGATCACCCTGCCGGTGCTGGTGCTGGCCGGTGCGCCGCCGGTGACGGCCATCGCCACAAACAAGGTGCAGGGCGTCTTTGGCGCAGGCATGGCGGCGATTGCCTATGCCCGTGGCGGGCATGTGGACCTGCGGCGTCAGATCAGACCCGCGCTGATCGCCTTTGGCGCGGCGGTCGTGGGGGCGCTGCTGACCTCACGGCTGCCCACCGATGTGATCCGGCTGGGCCTGCCTGTGCTGCTGATCGGGATTGCACTGTTCTTTGCCCTGAAACCGGGGCTGAACGATGTCGACCGCGCGCAGCGGCTGGCACCGGGGATCTTTGCGCTGACCGTCGTGCCGCTGGTTGCGTTTTATGACGGGCTGATCGGGCCGGGGGCGGGGGCCTTTTACATGCTGGGGTTCGTGGCGCTTGGCGGCTATGGCGTCTTGCGGGCCACGGCGCATACCAAACTACTAAATTTCGCATCCAACCTTGGCGGCATTGCCACCTATGCGCTGGTGGCGACGCCCTGGTGGGGTGTCGGGCTGGCGATGGGGGCCGCACAGGTCGCTGGCGCATGGGTCGGATCGAAACTGGCCATGCGGGTCGGATCACGCCTGATCAAACCCGTGCTGGTGACAGCCGCAACGGCGCTTGCGTTGCGGCTGCTGTGGCAGATCTGGACCGAAGCCTAGGTCCGGCCTGCGATCACGCGTCCTCTGTCGGACCGCCCGCTTCTTTCCAGTCCGGCACGCCGCCAACGTTCGTCACGTCCGTGTAACCCATTTCCTTCAACGTCTTGCCCGCCAGCGCCGCCTGACCGCCCGCTCCGCAGACAAGGTAATACTTGCCATCCGGCTTCATGAAGTCCTTGTGATAGGGCGACGCCGGATCGGCTGCGAATTCCATGAATCCCCGTGGCACGCGCTTGGCACCCTTGATCGTGCCGGTCTTGGCGATGTCGCCCGAATCGCGCACGTCGATCCAGATGCCGTCATCGGTGCCGTGCAGCTTGATCGCCTCTGGTGTCGGCAGGCGGGTGATCGTGGCGTTGGCATCGTCCAGATAATCTTTTGCGGTTTTCATCGTATGTCTCCTTTGGTGATCGTTGTGGGGCATGACGTAATGCGTTTTC
>JBBREW010000465.1:0-2333 GCA_038225335.1 Rhodobacterales bacterium | reverse complement strand
TTTTCCACGTGGTCTGGGCCCCAAGCGAATTCCCAATGCGCCGTCATGGCCGCAAACCCCAGCATATTGATGGCCGGGATCAGCGCCTCTCCCTTGGTCTTTACGGCAAGGTGGGTGCCGTGGAAGGTATCACCGTTATCGAGCGCCAGCACTGCACCCGGACGTTCAGACCGGACGCGGTCAAACAAGGTCTTCATCCGCGCGAGACCACCCAACAGGGGAAACTCCGGTCCAGTTGCTGTCCAGATTAGTTCTGGATGCGGTGTCAGATACCCGTGCAAATCGTTCATTTGCAGAAGCGTGATTGTCTTCATCATCATTCTCCTCAGGCGTTAGTGCGCGCCTGCCGGGTTATCATCGGCGCATCGGGCGTCAGTCGAATGTGCGCTGCCACCCATGTGCCGCGAAAATTTTCGTGCCTTCGTCACCTTTCAGGAAGTCGACGAATTGGGTGACTTCGTCATTGCCCACGCCTTTTTCAGTCCGCGCGATCGAGGTGTCACGGTAGATCGTCAACTCCGGCTCGGTCGCGACGAGGTCGGCGATGTCGGGGTTGTCGATCTGCCAGTGATTCCAGATCAGCCAGGCATCGAGATTGTCATCGCTGTTCCAGGTGTCGCGTGCCGCACCGCTGTTGGGTGCCAGAATGTCGATATTTGCGCGAAAGCTTTTCATGGCGGCGACGTCCCGCAACCGGCCGACCACGTCTTCCCACATGCCGACCTGACCGGCACCGTCGACGACCATCAGGCCCAGATCCCGTTCGACCAGATCGGCAATGCCAGTAATTTCTTTCGGGTTTCCCTTGCGGACCAAAATGGCAGACGGACGCAGGAACAGTGGCTCCACAGTGTTGTCAATGATTTTGCCGTGGCTTACGATGAAATCATCCATCATGTTCTGGGAGCCGCTGTAAATCGCATCGGCATTCGCTTTGGCGTCGTCCATCCAGTCCGATGCCGGTCCACCCGTCACGGCCACTTCAATCCCTGTCTCCTCTTCAAATGCGGTCGCAGCTTCTTTCATCGCAGGTGTCGGGCCACCTGGCCCGAAAAGAGAGATATCTGCGCTTGCAGCAGTCGCCGCAAAGATCGTAGCCATCGCGGCACCCGCGAGCATTGTATATCCGGCCATTTGGTTTCCTATTCATTTCAGAAGTCGGAAGAAAACATTCACGGATCAATATGTGTTCCAAGACAGGCCGAGGTTTTCCTAATACATCACACTGATGTGTCCTTGACGACAAAGCGGCGACAGCGCCCAGCTGATCGCCTGCATCTGGAAAATCGGCGCGGCAAGAACACATGCCGCGCCAAATCCGTCACTTCGGAATCGGCTTAAGCGTCAGTTCTTCGGCACTGGCAGGGACAAAGCCGTAGGACGCATAGATGTCCTGTGCCGCATCGCTGGCCAGATAGCCGAGGAACGTGGCGGCGTTCTCCTGATTGCGACCGTCCGTGATCTGACCGATTGCATAGCTCACCTCGTCCTGCTTGTTGAATGGCGCGGCGATAGCCACGCCTTCGATATCACGGCCAGCATCCACAGCCTCCTTCACTTCGGTCGTCCAAACGATTCCGACATCGGCAAGTCCGTCCTCGATGCGCTGCGGCGTCTCACGGTGATGGCGATCAGTGAACCAGACCTTGTCAGCGACGGCCCAGCAGCCCTTGCAGTCCTGCCCGCCCGTCACCTTGTCATACAGGCCAAGGTCTTTCAGCATCGCCAACCCGTAGAACCTCATGATGCCCTCGGTCTGGGGGTTAGGATGGGACTGCACCAGATCATCACGGCCCAGATCCTCTGCGCCCTTGATCTCTTTGGGGTTGCCCTTGGCCACCATCAATTCGAGCTTGTTATGGGTGTAGACCTTGTAGTCGGTCATGCGGTTCTCAGTGGCCAGCGTCGTCAGGTGTCCCAAATTGACCGAGGCGTAAAGATCCGGGTTCTGCGCAGTATCCTCGCCGTTGATCTGGCCCTGTTGCAAAAGCTGTCCGTTGATGATTTGCCCGGGCGGGATCGTTTCGACATAGATTGTCGCGATATCAGGGTTCTTACCTTGAAAATCGCTGATCAGGTCTTCGATCACCATGAACTGGTTTCCGGCCAAATACATCACGAGATCAGCCGTATAGCTGTCTCCGATCTGGCCATAGGCAATATCACCCGCTGTGAAGGTCCGGTAGTCCTTGTTGCCGTTCTCATCGTCTTGATCCTGCGCAGATGCGCCGCTGCTTGTCAGCAAGGCAATGCTGCTTGCTGCGACAAATGTCTTGAAGTGCTCCATTTCGACTCCTCCTCGAGTTGACTCGCGAGAACAGCCTTGCACGGAC
>JBBREW010000464.1:0-2345 GCA_038225335.1 Rhodobacterales bacterium | reverse complement strand
TGGGCGATGCCGATCTGGTGGTGGGGGCGCGGTCGGCCTTGTTCCTGCCCTACCGCGATCTGGGGCTGATCGTTGTCGATGAGGAACATGACACGTCCTACAAGCAAGAGGACGGGGTGCTGTACAATGCCCGCGACATGGCGGTGCTGCGCGCGGCGGGATGCGGGGCGCAGGTGGTGCTGGCCAGTGCAACCCCCAGCCTTGAAAGCTGGGCCAATGTCGAGGCGGGCAAATACAAGCGGTTGGAGTTGACCAGCCGCTATGGTCCGGCGGTGATGCCCGTGATGCGGGCCATCGACATGCGCAGCGAGGATTTACCCGGCGGGCATTGGGTGTCGCCCACCCTGCGGGCCGCGATGCAGGACCGGCTGGACAAGGGGGAACAGTCTCTCGTGTTTCTGAACCGGCGGGGCTATGCGCCGATCACCCTGTGCCGGGCTTGCGGGCATCAGATCGGCTGCGACGACTGTGACGCGCGGATGGTGGAACACCGGTTCCTGAAACGCCTGATGTGCCACCAGTGCGGTGCGACGAAACCGATGCCCACCGTCTGTCCCCATTGCGCGGCAGAGGACCGGCTGAGCGCGGTGGGTCCGGGCGTGGAGCGGATGGGCGAGGAAGTGCAGGCGCTGTTCCCGACGGCCCGGGTCGCGGTGCTGAGTTCGGACCTTTATGGCTCTGCCCGCGCGATGAAGGCGCATATCGCGGATATCGCGGCGGGAGGCAGCGACATCATCATCGGCACGCAGCTGGTCGCAAAAGGGCACAATTTTCCCATGCTGACGCTGGTGGGGGTGATTGATGCGGATCTGGGGTTGCAGGGCAGCGACCTGCGCGCGGCGGAACGCACGTTCCAGCTGATGCGGCAGGTCGCTGGGCGGGCGGGCCGGGCAGAGGCGCCGGGGACGGCGCTGTTGCAGACCTATCAACCCGATCATCCGGTGATCCGGTCCATCGTGGCCGGGGACGAGGAGGCGTTCTGGGCCGCAGAGGCGGCAGAGCGCCGTGCCGCAGGTGTGCCGCCTTACGGGCGCATGGCGGGGATCGTGCTGTCATCGACCGATGTGCAGGAGGTGTTCGACCTTGGCACGGCGATGGCGCGGCAGGACGGGCCGTTGCGCCGGATCGGCGCGCAGGTCTTTGGCCCGGCGCCGGCACCGGTCGCGCGGATCAGGGGGCGGCACCGGGTGCGGCTGCTGGTCAAGGCCGACAAGGCGGCCCCGTTGCAGTCGGCGCTGGTGGAATGGGTCGCGCAGTTCAGGCTGCGCGGCGATCTGCGCATGGCCATCGACATCGACCCGCAGAGTTTTTACTGATCCCGGATACATGACATGTTTCGCATGTTTCGCGTGCGATACATATTATGTCAACTTTATCATATCGTTAACCGGATCGCGCGGTGCGTTGGCGATGCAGTCACGGCGTTGTCCAGGCCAGCCCCGGTTGGGGTCGTCGATGCGTGGCAGGAACCATGTGGCCAATCCGGCCAACGGCAGAAAGGCGCACATGCGGTAAACCGCCTCTACGCCGTAGCTGTCGGCCAGCACGCCAAGGCCTGCGGCCGCGATCCCGCCAAGGCCGAAGTTGAGGCCGTAGAACAGCCCGCCGATCAGCCCGATCCGGTCGGGCAGCAGGTCCATGGCGTAGATCAGGATCGACGCAAAGGCGCTGGCCATGATCAGGTTGATCATCACCGTCAGCACACCTGTCCAGAACAGGTCCGCGAAGGGCAGGATCAGGGTTAGCGGCAGCGGGCCAAGGACAGAGAACCAGATCACCCGGTAGCGCCCGATGCGGTCGCCCACGATGCCGCCGATCAGCACGCCTGCCGCCGCAGAGACCAGAAACACGAACAGCATCAACTGGGACGCAGGGATGGTCAGACCGAACTTTTCGATCAGGTAGAAGGTGTAGAAGGACCGGAAGCTTTCGCCGTAAGCGTTCTTTGTGAACATCAGGAAGGTCAGCACGAACAGCCCGACGGCGATGGTGCGGGGGGCGTGGCGCACCACGGGACGCCCCGCTTGCGCGCTGGCGCGGCGGGCGGCAAAGGCGGCGCTGATCGCCTTTTGCTTGCTGCCGATCCATGTCAGCAGCAGCATGGCCAGCAAGGCGATGACCGCGAACCACGCCAGACTGGGCTGGCCCCATGGCACGATGATGAAGGCGGCACAGATCGGACCCAAGGCGCCCCCGGTCTGACCGCCCACCTGAAAGATACCCTGTGCCAGACCCTGACGCGGGCCTGCGGCATAGCGGGCCATGCGCGTCGCCTCTGGGTGAAAGATCGAGGAGCCGATGCCGATCAGCCCGACAGAGGCAAGGATCATCGCATAGCTTTCGCT
>JBBREW010000463.1:0-2362 GCA_038225335.1 Rhodobacterales bacterium | reverse complement strand
AGGGTCCGCATGACCGTCGTCATTCACCACAATCCGGACTGCGGCACGTCGCGCAATGTGCTGGCGATCATCACCGCCAGCGGTGCCATGCCTGTCGTGATCCCCTATCTGGACACAGGCTGGACCACCGCGCAGTTGCTGGGTCTGTTCGCGGCGGCGGGCCTGACGCCGCGTGACGCCCTGCGCACCACGAAATCCCCTGCCGCGGATCTGGGGTTGCTGGACCCGGCGGTTGATGATGCAACGCTGCTATCGGCGATGGTGGATCATCCGGTGCTGGTCAATCGCCCCATCGTCTGCACGCCAAAGGGTGTCCGCCTGTGCCGCCCCAGCGAAACTGTGCTGGACCTGCTGGACACCCTGCCGCCCGGCCCGATGACCAAAGAGGACGGCAGCCCCCTGATCGACAAGGACGGGCAGCGCGTTGGCTGACCCGCATCTGCACCCCATCGACGCAAACCGCCTGCACCCACCGGTCAGGGCCACACATCCGCCGCGCATCCTGTTGCTGTATGGATCATTGCGCGACCGGTCCTTCAGCCGTCTGATGACAGAAGAGGCCGCCCGCATCCTGACCGGTTTCGGTGCCGAAACCCGCACGTTTTCCCCCGCCGGTCTGCCTATGCCCGACTATGCGGGGCCGGATCACCCACAGGTGCAGGCCCTGCGCGATCTGGTCACATGGTCCGAAGGCATGGTGTGGTGTTCGCCCGAACGGCACGGGGCCATGACGGGCATCATGAAAACCCAGATCGACTGGATTCCCCTGTCGCTGGGCGGTGTGCGCCCGACCCAGGGCAAGACGCTGGCCGTGATGCAGGTCAGCGGCGGGTCGCAAAGTTTCAACACGGTCAACCAGCTGCGCATACTGGGGCGATGGATGCGGCTGCTGACGATCCCCAATCAGGCGTCGACCCCCAAGGCGTTTCAGCAATTCGACTCGGCGGGGATGATGCTGCCCTCGCCGTTTCGCGACCGGGTGGTTGATGTGATGGAAGAGCTGATGAAATTCACCCTGCTGACCCGCGACAGCACCCCCTATCTGCTGGACCGCTACAGCGAGCGCAAGGAATCAGCGGCCGATCTGTCGGCACGGGTCAATCAGTCCGGGGTCTGACGCGCCCGCCACCGGGCTGCACCGCAGGTCAGGTGTCAAAGACGATGACATTGCGTTTGGCCGATCCGGTGCGGGTGTCGGCGATGGCGTCGTTGATCTGGTCAAGGCGCCATGTCCGGCTGATCAGCGTGTCCAGGTGCAACCGGTCCTGCCGGTACAGATCGACCATCCAGGGAATGTCGCGGGCGATGACGGAATCGCCCATGTTGGACCCTATCAGGGTCTGTCCGCTGGCGGCGACCTTGACCGGTTCATAGGACGATGTGGCCCCGGAATGGGGCATTCCGACCATGACCAAGCGCCCGCCCGCCGTCAGGTATTGCGCGGCGGTGTCATAGGCGGGGATCGCACCCACGGTGACGATGACCACATCGGCGCCTTTGCCCAAGGCTTTTTTCGCGGCGCGCCACGGCTTGTCGGTGGTGGCCAGCACCCCGTCGGTCGCACCGAAACTGCGGGCGATGTCCAGTTTGTCCTGTGACATGTCCACCGCGACGATCCGGCGTGCGCCCGCGATGCGCGCCCCCTGGACCGCGTTCAGGCCGACACCCCCCGCGCCGATCACGACAACATCCTGACCCGCGCGCAGCCCTGCCGAATTGACGACAGCCCCGATGCCCGTGATGACCCCGCAGGCCAGCAGGGACGCCGCCACAAGGTCCATGTCGTCGGGCAGTCTGACAACCTGACTTTGATCCACCACGACCCGTTCGGCAAAGGCACCGCTGTTCAGCCCCTGCGCGATGGGGGCATCGTCCAGCGCTGTCAGCGGGCTGGGGTGGGCCGCAGGTGTGTTGCAAAGGGTCGGTCTGCCGCTGGCGCAGGTGCCACAGGTGCCACAGGCCCGGATCAGGGTCACGACCACCGGATTGCCGACAGCCACGCCGCGCACGCCGTCACCCAAGGCCGTGACACGGCCTGCGGCCTCGTGGCCGTAAACAGCAGGCAGGGTGCCGCCCCACGCCCCGTCGGCAAAATGAATGTCCGAATGACAGATGGCGCAGGCGGTCAGCGTCACCTCGACCTCTCCCATCAGGGGGGCGCGCAGGTTGACGGTTTCGACCTGCAACGGCGCGCGGTGCGCGGTGCAGACGGCGGCCTTGATCTGTGGCATGGCGGCAGTTCCCAAGTTTGGTGTCAGGGTATCCTGTGGTGCCGAACCGGGGGCTGCAACCCCTATTCCCCCTGCGCGGGGTTCAGGCGGGCGGGGCCGCCACCGACCGCGCAAAGACCGCGATGCTGACA
>JBBREW010000462.1:0-2368 GCA_038225335.1 Rhodobacterales bacterium | reverse complement strand
CTGCGCGAATTGTGCATCGAGGCAGGTCTGCCGGAGGATGTGTTTCAGGTCATCCTGATCGACCACGACACCAGCGACAAACTGATCGCCCACCCTCTTGTGCGGGGCGTCACGCTGACCGGCAGCGACGGGGCCGGTCGTCATGTCGGGGCGGTGGCCGCAAAGGCATTGAAAAAGACCGTGTTGGAACTGGGATCAAACGACGCCTACCTTGTGCTCGAGGATGCCGACATCCCGACGGCGGTCAAATTCTCGGTCATGGGGCGGCTGTATAACAACGGCGAAACCTGTGTCGCGGCCAAGCGGTTCATCGTGACGGACAAGGTCTATGATGCCTTTGTGCAGGCCTATGTCGACCAGATGAAGGCGATCACCATGGGTGATCCGACGCATGAGGACAGCCAGCTTGGCCCGCTGTCGAGCGAGGATCAGTTCGACACCGTCAAGGGGCAGGTCGACGACAGCGTGGCAAAAGGTGCCCGCGCCCTGTGCGGTGGCACGGCGCCAGACCGCAAAGGTGCGTATTACCCCGCCACAGTGCTGGTGGACGTGACCCCCGGCATGCCCGCCTATGACGACGAAATCTTCGGCCCCGTCGCTGCCGTCATCCGCGCGAAAGACGACGCAGACGCGATGCGGATCGCCAACGACAGCCGCTACGGGCTTGGCGGTGGAATTTTTTGCAAGGACGAAGACCGCGCGCTGAAGCTCGCGCGCGATCACTTTGACACCGGCATGATCCGCATCAATTCGTTCGGGGCCGCCGATCCGAACATGCCGTTCGGCGGGGTCAAGGATTCAGGCTATGGCCGCGAACACGGTGGCTTCGGCATGAAGGAATTCGTCAACGTGAAAGCGATCTTTCTGCCCTGATGACGGCCTACCCCTGCCAAACGCGCGTGCCACTCCCGGGTCTGCTGACCGACCACCCAGAGGGTGCGGCCTAAACGGACACTCTGCAAGTCCAGCTTGGCAACATCGGGGCCACACGGTGCGCCGGACCCACGGCAACCGCATCAATTCAACGAAAGGACCCATTTTATGCCCATCAACATCCTGATCGCCGGTGCGACCGGCAAGACCGGCCTGCTTTTGACGCAGGATCTGCTGGATCAAGGTCACAAGGTCACCGCCCTTGTGCGCGAAAGCTCTGACACATCGAACCTGCCCACTGGCACCGACCTGCGACACGGTGATCTGACGGACCTGCAACCGGGCGTTTGCGATGGTGCTGACGTCGTGATCTTTGCCGCTGGTTCCGGGGGATCGACCGGACAGGACATGACCGACAAGGTGGACCGCGACGGCGCAATGCGGCTGATCGATCTCGCGAAAGACGCCGGTGTCGACCGTTTCGTCATGCTCAGTTCAATCGGTGCCGACCAATCCGACCCGTCGGGCGATCTGGCGCATTACCTGAAGGCCAAGCATGATGCCGACGCACACCTCAAGGCGTCGGGTCTGACTTATGCCATTCTCCGTCCCGTCGCATTGACCGACGATGGGCGGAGTAAGGATGTCATCCTTGGCGATCAGGTCGATCCATCCGCCAAGGCCAGCCGCGCCGACGTGGCCGCCGTCATGGCAGAGGCCGCCACGACCGACAAACACGACGGGCAAGCGCAGAACATGCAATCAGCCTGACGCACAAAGGGGGCCCGGGACGGTGTCCGGGCCCCCGATTGGGTGCGGGTGCCAGCTTGTGGTGTAGCGGGCCTCAGCTACAGCCGGAGGTGCCACCGCAGGTGTTGCATTTCATGCAGGTTCCGTTGCGCACGAGGGTGTAGTTCTGGCATTCGCCGCAGGGATCGCCCTCATAGCCCTGCATCTTGGCCTTGTCCCGTGCCGTCAGGCCACCGCTTGCTGCCATCGTGCCGGATGACATGGCCGTGGCCGCCCCCGTCTGTCCGACAGCAATCTGTGGCACCAGCATCTGCAAGGCCGCCGCGGCGTCCGTAATCCCGCTCATGCCGCCTTGCAGCACGACCAGTTCCTGCGGCATCCGCTTGCGCAGATATCCGGTGGAACTGATCTGCTTGAGAACCTCCAGCGACCGCGATGCGGCGGCTTCCGACGGGGTGGCGACGTTGGAGATGCCTTCCTCTACGCCGCGGCCGATGTCGTCAAAGGCGTGCCCTTCGGGTTTGACGTGGGCCAGATCGGTCCGGTCCAGATAGGACACCGCCAGTTCGCGGAAGATATAGTCAAGGATCGAGGTGGCGTTCTTGATGCTGTCGTTGCCTTGCACACCGCCTGCGGGTTCGAACTTTGTAAAGGTGAAGGCATCCACGAATTCTTCCAGCGGCACGCCGTATTGCAGGCCCACGCTGACCGCGATCGCAAAGTTGTTCATCATGGCCCGGAAACC
>JBBREW010000461.1:0-2372 GCA_038225335.1 Rhodobacterales bacterium | reverse complement strand
ATCGGCGATGTCGTGCTGGCGCGGCGCGACATGGGCACGTCGTATCATCTGGCGGTTGTGGTGGACGATGCGGCGCAGGGCATCACGCTGGTCACGCGCGGCGCTGACCTGTCATCCGCCACGCCGATCCACATTCTGCTGCAACACCTGCTGGGCTTGCCGGTCCCGGCCTATCATCACCACAAGCTGATCCGCGATGATGCGGGCAAACGGTTGGCGAAACGCGACGATGCCCGCGCGTTGTCACTGTACCGCCGCGAAGGTGTGACACCTGCGGACCTGCGCGCGCTGATCGGCCTTAGTTGACCGCGTCAGTCTGTCAGGGGGGTCTGTGTGATGACCTCTGACCCGTCTTCCACAAGGGTGTAAAAACAGCTTTGGCGGCCTGTGTGGCAGGCGGGACCGGTCTGATCGACCTTGACCAGCAGGCAGTCCCGATCGCAGTCAATGCGCAATTCGACAAGTCTCTGGGTGTGACCTGACGTCGCCCCCTTGACCCAGAAAGCCTGCCGTGACCGGGACCAATAGGTGACATTTCCGGTCGCCAGCGTTTGCGCAACCGCCTCTGCGTTCATCCAGGCCAGCATCAGGACCTGCCCATCGGTGGCATCCTGCGCGATGACAGGCACAAGGCCTGCCTCGTTATAGCGCAGCGTGGTGGGGTCAAACGGCATCGGCGCAACCTTTTCAAAGTGAAACCTTGGCCCTATCTAGAAGGCAGACAACAAAAGGGCAAACCGGTGACCGTCGAAACCGACATGATCAAACTTTACTCCACCAGGATCCTTGGGCTGGCGGCCGACATGCCCCATACCGCCCGGCTGTCCGACCCCGATGGCACCGCCCGGCAAAGATCGCCGCTGTGCGGATCAACGGTGACTGTCGATGTGGTGGTGACCGATGGGCGGATCACGGGATATGGGCAGGATGTAAAAGCCTGCGCCCTGGGTCAGGCGGCGGCTTCTGTCGTTGGCCGCGCGGTGATCGGGCTGGACCGCGCCTCTGTGGCGCAGGGGCGCCAGGCCCTCTTTGCCATGTTGAAACAGGGCGGTCCGGTCCCGTCGGCCCCTTTTGACGGGCTGGAGGTGTTGGAACCTGCCCGCGATTACAAGAACCGCCACGCCTCTATCCTGCTTGCCTTCGATGCGACGCTTGCCGCGCTGGATGATGCGGCAGCCAAGGTCTGATTGCCCCCCATAAAAAAACCGCCGCACATCCGGGGGGATGGCGGCGGCAGGTCTGCGTGACCGGCGGTGGCGATCGGGGGGCAGGCAACCCCGGTGATCGCGCATGGGACTGGCAGTCGGCGTTTGTCCGGTGGGACGGACAAGACGCGTGACCACCGGCACGCGAGGCAAAGAAAAAGCAGTCAGAACAGTCCGGGCAGTGACAACCCCGCGACAAGCAAAACGATCAAAGCGGCAGCGCCAAAGGCGTCGGACAGCAAGGTGTCACGGCTGCGGTCGATCGCTGTCTTGATGTCCTTGGCCATGTCCGTTCCCCTTTGATTGCATTTGTTGCCACTTTGTTCTCACTTTCTTAACCCCCTGTAAAGAACTTTATGAGAACAAAAGTGAAAAATCGTGATCGCGTCAGCCGACGTCGATCAGGCGGATCCCGCGGTCTTGTTCCATGAACCACAGCAGCACCCGTGCCGCCTGCCCGCGTGGACTGGTCAGCGCCGGGTCATTGTGCAGCAGCGCGCGGGCATCCGATTGCGCCACAGCCATCAGCGCCCCCTGCCGTTCCAGATCGGCGATCCGGAACCGTGGCAGACCCGATTGCGCCGTGCCGATCATGTCACCCGCGCCGCGCATGGCCAGATCTTCCTCTGCAATGCGGAAACCGTCTTCGGTTTCCCTCATGATGGACAAGCGCCGTTGGGCGGTCTCGCTCATCGGGGATTGATACAACAGCAGACAGGTCGATGCGGCGGACCCACGGCCGACACGGCCGCGCAGCTGGTGCAACTGCGCCAGTCCGAAACTTTCTGCCCGCTCGATCACCATGATGGACGCCCTCGGCACGTTCACGCCCACCTCGATCACGGTGGTCGCGACCAGAACCTGCGTGTGGCCGGCCACGAACCGGGCCATCGCGGCATCCTTGTCCGCCGGTGGCATCTGGCCATGCACCAGACCCACGACACCTTCGCCCAAGGCGGACCGCAGGGCGGTGAACCGCTGTTCCGCCGCGGTCATGTCCAGTGTTTCGCTTTCTTCGACCAGCGGGCAGACCCAATAGGCCTGTCGCCCGTCAGCGACCGCACGGCGCAGTTTGACAATCACCTCGTCGATCCGGTCCGTGCTGATCAGGGCGGTGGTGACGGGCGTGCGACCGGGCGGTTTTTCGTCCAGCACGCTCAGGTCCAT
>JBBREW010000460.1:0-2374 GCA_038225335.1 Rhodobacterales bacterium | reverse complement strand
CGCGCTGGCGGCGTTGCGCGATGCGCTGACGCTGGCCCCGGCCCTTATTTTCGCTGTGGGCTGTGTGGGGTTGGTTGCCGTTTATCGCCCGATGGTCCGGCATGTGGCCAGTCACCGCTGACGCAGGGTTGCCCCCGGTTGCACCCTGACCCGCTGCCTGCCATGAAGGGAAACACCCAAAGGCAGGACCAAACCCGCATGCGCCGACCGCAGCCGACGACGATATGATGCGCGAACCGCTTGTGCTGATCCCGCCGATGCTGTGTGATTCGCGCGTCTTTGCGTTGCTGACGGCGGAACTGTCGCGCGATTACTGCGTGACATATGCCCCGACCGGCGGGGCCGACCGGATCGAGGAGATTGCGAGCCGCATCCTTGACTGGACCCCCGCGCGGTTTGCCTTGCTGGGTCTGTCGATGGGGGGTGCCGTCGCGCTGGAGGTGCTGCGCCGCGCGCCCGACCGGGTCAGCCGCATCGCCCTGATGGACTGCACATCGCAGGCCGAAACCCCGCAAGAGGCAACAGCGCGCGAGCCTTTGATTGTCGCCGCGCGTGCCGGCCGCTTTGCTGATGTGGTCCGCCAGGAGGTGCCGCTGGCCTGCCTGTCGCCCGGTCCGCAGCGGCGCGACGTGCACGATCTGCTGACAGAAATGGCATGGGGGTTCGACCCTGCGGCCTATGTCCTGCAGGCGCGCGCGATGCAGCGGCGGCGTGACCAGTCGTCGGTGCTGCGACAGATCAAGCAGCCTGCTGTCGTCATCTGCGGGCGTGATGACCCGATCTGGCCGGTGCGCCGCCATGCCTTCATGGCGGAAATGATCCCCGGTGCGCGGCTGGAAATCATCGACGATGCCGGCCACATGCCGCCCCTTGAACAGGCCCCCGCGACCGCAGCGGTGGTCCGCGCCTGGCTGGAACGGCCGACCGGGCGCTGACCCGCCGGATCAGCAGCCTGTCGTCAGGCGCTGCGCGGTTTCAGGGTCGTCACTTTGCCCGCTGACGCGCCCGCATTGCCGATCACGTCCGCTGGATCTTTGGGGTCGACCGCATCTTCTTTTGCCTCGGGGGTGGCGGCGATGGCCGGACCCTTGGCGTCTGATTTGGATGCGGCTGCTTTCTTATCCTGCGGTGCGTCGGTATTCGCGTCGATAAAGGCCAGCACCAGCGGACGGATGTTCGTGCGCCACTTGCCACCGGCAAAGATGCCGTAATGACCGGCACCCGGTTCCAGATGCGCCGCCTTTTTGGAATCCGGCAGGCCGGTCAAAAGTTTCAGGGCCGCAAGGCATTGTCCGGGTGCTGAAATATCATCCTCTTCGCCTTCGACAACCTTGACCGCGACGGTGGTGATATTGCCGATATCCACGGCCTTGCCCGCCACGGTAAAGGCATTGCGCGCAATGTCGCGGTTCTTGAAGATGCGTTCGACGGTCGACAGATAGAATTCGGCGGGCATATCCATGACGGCCAGATATTCGTCGTAAAAGGTGTTGTGCTTGTCAAAATCGGATGCTTCGCCCTTGGCAGTCGCGATGATCTGGTCGCGGAATGCCTTGGCGTGCATGTCGCTGTTCATCGAGATGAAGGACGACAGTTGCAGCAGGCCGGGATAGACCTTGCGCCCCACGCCCTTGAATTTGAACCCGACTCGCTGGATCATCGAACCTTCAAGCTGACCCATGGTGACCGAATGACCGAAATCCGTGACCGATGTCGGATTTGCATCCGGGTCGATCGGACCGCCAATCAGGGTCATGGACCGGGGCTGGGCGCTGGGATCTTCTGCTGCCAGATAGGCGACGGCGGCGAGTGTCAGCGGCGCGGGCTGACAGACGGCGATGATATGCAGATCGCTGCCCAGTTTGCGCATGAATTCCACCAGATAAAGGGTCGAATCCTCGATATCGAATTTGCCGGCGCTGACGGGGATGTCACGGGCGTTGTGCCAGTCGGTGACATAAACCTCGCAGTCGGGCAGCAGGGAAATCACGGTTTTCTTGACCAGCGTCGCGTAATGCCCGGACATGGGGGCAACCAGCAGGACGCGGCGTTTCATCGGCGCGCGGTCGCCCACGTTGAAATGGATCAGATCGCCGAACGGTTTCTGCAGCACGCAATCGACCGTGACCGTGTGATCCGTGCCATCGGCTGCGGTTTGCACCGGAATGTTCCAGTCCGGCTTGACCACCATGCGCGAAAACGCGCGTTCGGTGACTTCGCCCCAGGCCCCCAACCAATCCATGAAAGGGTTCGCCGTCATGGCCATCGCCGGATACCCGGCAAAGGCGCGGGCCGTCGATCCCATCCACTGGTTTGTATTACGCATGCTTTCCATCATGTCGTAGGTCATCATATACTTCATGTGGGGAACGCT
>JBBREW010000459.1:0-2375 GCA_038225335.1 Rhodobacterales bacterium | reverse complement strand
CCGACGCAGGCGTCACGGCTGGAACTGCTGATTGCGGCTGCCTGTGATCTGCCCGACGGTCCGCGCACCCGCGCCGACAACCTGATCGCCCGGCTGCGCAGTGCCGGGTTGTCGAAATACAATCCGGTCGCAGCGACCCATCTGCCCGACCTGCCGTCCGGGCGACGTATCCTTGTGCCGGGACAGGTGGCCGACGACGCCTCCATCCGGCTGGGCACCGATACCGTCACGACGAACAGGGACCTGCTGCTGGCGGCCCGCGCCGCAAATCCGGCGGCCGTCATCCTGTACAAACCTCACCCCGATGTGGTGGCGGGGCTGCGGCCCGGTGCGGTGCCGGATGCAGCAACACTTGCCGATATCGTGCTGACCGACCCAGACCCCATCGCCGCCATCGCGCAAAGCAACGACATCTGGACGATGACCTCTACGCTGGGGTTCGAGGCTTTGTTGCGGGGCAAACGGGTGACCTGTCTTGGGATGCCCTTCTATGCGGGCTGGGGCCTGACCGACGACCGCGCCTTGCCGGTGCCACGGCGGGCCGCCAGCCCGGACCTGACGGCGCTGGTGCACGCAGTCCTGATTGACTATCCCCGGTATCACGATCCGGTCACAGGGCTGGCCTGCCCGGTAGAGGTGGCGGTGGACCGGCTGACCCATGGTGGGCTGCCGCCCTTGTCGCGCAGAAACCGCCTGCTGGCCAAGGCACAAGGCGCGCTGTCGTCGCAGGCGTGGCTGTGGCGGCGGCGGCGCTTGCGTCAGCCCTGACCGCCCCCGAGCGCCCGTGTCCGCTGTCTAGACCGGGTCCCAGTGCTGCATGATATCGCCGTCGATGACGGCGACACGGTCCAGCCGGAACCGGTGCGCCTGCGCCAGCGCGCGCACCCCCAGCCCCCCCACCGATGGCAGACCGTCGGACCCGATCGCAAGCCCCGCCTGAAACACCACCAGATGGTCGACCAATCGCGCCTGCAACAAGGATGCGGCCAGATGGCCGCCGCCTTCGCACAGGACACGGGTGATGCCCCGAGAGGCCAACTCTCGCAGGGCCGACATGGGGTCCACCTGATTGTGCATCAGATCACAGGCCAGCGTCTCCACCCCGGCCATGTGCCAGTCGCGGGTGTCGGCATCGGGGCCGTGGCACAGCCAGAACGGCTGATCGCGGGCGGTCTGACCCAGCCTGCCGTTGATCGGCACATGCAGACCCCGCGACACCACAACACGCACGGGTTGGCGCACATCCCCCATGTCGCGCACATCCAGCATCGGATCGTCGGCCCGGGCGGTGCCCGCACCCACCATGACCGCGTCGTGCTGTGCGCGCAGGTTATGCACCGCGCGGCGGGCGGCGTCACCCGTCAACCAGCGGCTTTCACCCGTCGCCGTGGCGATGCGGCCATCCAGCGTGCTGGCCAGTTTCAGGGTGACCAGCGGACGGCCCTGCAGGATGCGCCGGAAAAACCCGGCGTGGTCCTTGTCGGCAGTCCTGCGCATCAGACCGACCTCTACCGCGATGCCGGCCTGCTGCAACCGCGCGATGCCCTGCCCCGCAACCCGCGGGTCCGGATCGCCCGTAGCCACGACGACCCGCGACAGACCTGCCGCAATCAGCGCGTCCGCACAGGGCGGCGTGCGTCCGGTATGGGCGCAGGGTTCCAGCGTGACATAGGCCACGGCCCCGCGTGCCGCGTCGCCCGCCTGATCAAGGGCCACCTGTTCCGCATGAGGACGCCCACCGGTCTGGGTCCAGCCGCGCCCCACGATGACGCCGTCCCGCACGATGACACAGCCGACTGCCGGATTCGGCCAGACCTGCCCCATGCCCCGCCGCCCCAGAGCAAGGGCAAGGGTCATGAACCGGGTGTCGGCGACGGTCATGTTTCCGATTTGTTGTTCGGGCGCAGATCGTTCATGAATTTCTCGAAATCATCGGCAGCCTGGAAGTTCTTGTAGACGCTGGCAAAGCGGACATAGGCGACGGTGTCAATCCGCGCGAGGCTTTCCATCACGATCTCTCCGATGGTGCCGGACGGAATGTCGGTGTCACCCAGGCTTTCCAGACGCCGGACAATGCCGCTGATCATCTGGTCCATCCGTTCGGGTTCCACCGGGCGCTTCTGCAAAGCGATGCGGATCGAACGTTCCAGCTTGTCCCGGTCGAAATCCTCGCGGCGGCCGTTGGATTTGATGACCACAAGATCACGCAGTTGGACCCGTTCATAGGTCGTGAACCGCCCACCGCACGCCGGGCAGAACCGCCGCCGCCGGATGGCGACGTGATCCTCTGCCGGGCGGGAATCCTTGACCTGCGTATCGACGTTTCCACAAAAAGGGCAGCGCATGATGGGTGGTATTCCTCTGTCCGGTCTTGG
>JBBREW010000458.1:0-2378 GCA_038225335.1 Rhodobacterales bacterium | reverse complement strand
GGCATAGATTGCCGACAGCTGCGGCAGGATCGTGTTCTGCGCGGTGTAACCATCGGTCATCCGCTGGCCGCGCAGGTCCGCCACCGACATGATGTCACTGTCGGCGCGGACAAAGATCGCCTCCAGCAGGGGTTGCAGGTTTGCGACCATGCGCAGGTTGGGATGCGTCGTGCCGTTCCACCACGCCTCTCCGGTCACCGCGTAATCGATCTCCTGCAGGTTCGAGATCCCGAATTCGATCCCGCCGGAATTCACGAAGGGAATGTACTGGTTCGGGCTGGTGGCTGGCTGGATTGTGGTGTTCAGCCCGCCCGCATTGGCCGCGTTGGCGACAGCGGTACCGATATTGTGGAAAATCGACCCCGGATTGCTGGTGGCAATGCCGACATTTTGCGCGCTGGCCGCATGGCCCGCCACGATAATCCCAGCCGCAAACGTCGTCGAAACGATGAAATGACGCATATCCGTCTCCTCCCTGATGTTACAACCCTCCTCCTCGAGGGTGTCCGATATCTCACTTAATGAGATTGTGGTTCACTTTGGGCTTGATAGTCGCGCATGACAAGCACAAATTGACCCGGCATCACACCGGGGGTCAGGAGGATGGCGAGGAGGACAGCAATGAACCAGGCAATCACACCGGCGACGGGCGCAGAGGCGCTGCTTGTCGGCCTCAAGAACTGCGGGATCGATTATATCTTTGCAAATGCGGGCACCGATTTTCCCCCGATCATCGAGGCCTTCGCGACCCTGCCTGCAGCCAGCGTGCCGGTGCCCCTGACGATCCCGCATGAAACCGCAGCGGTCGCAATGGCGCATGGGTTCTATCTGGTCACCGGCCGTGCGCAGGCGGTCATGGTCCATGTGAACGTGGGTCTGGCCAATGCGGTGATGGGGGTGCTGAACGCAGCGTCCGACAATGTGCCGCTGGTGATGATGTCAGGCCGCACCCCGCTGACCGAGACTGGCCACGCGGGCGGCCGCGCCTCGCCGATCCAGTATGGCCAAGAGATGTTCGATCAGACCGCGATGGTGCGCGAAGCGGTGAAGTTCGACTATGAGATGCGCTATCCCGAACAGGGTGGTGCGCTGGCGGCCCGGTCGATTGCCATCGCGATGAGCGAGCCGCGTGGCCCGGTGTACCTTAGCCTGCCGCGCGAACCGCTGACCGCTGCGATTACCGCGCAGGCTGCCGCCGACACGTCGCCGCGCCCTGCCCCGCGCACCGCCGCACCCGACCCCAGCGCGGTGGCAGAGGCAGCGGCCTATCTGCAAAAGGCCCTGAACCCGATCATCGTCTGTCAGCGCGGCGACACCGAAGGACAGCTTGCCCGTGCCTTGTCGGCGATGGGTGCGCGGCACAGCATCGGCGTGGTCGAACCCTTTGTCGTGCGCAATCTGTTGGCCCATGACGACCCCGCAGCGATGGGCTATGCGCCGCATCTGGTGCGCGATGCGGATGTGATCGTTGTCGTGGACTCCGGTGTGCCGTGGATCGAATCGCTTCATGCGCCAGCGCCAACCGCGCGGATCATCCATATCGGCACCGATCCGCAGTTCGCGCGGATGCCGATGCGCGGCTATCGGTCCGATCTGGCGATCACCGGCGAGGCGGCCGCGACCGTGGCAGCAATCGATGCGGCGATGACCACCGACGCTGATACCCGCACCACGCGCGCAGCAGCGCTGTCGGCGCAGCGCGACAGACGTCTTGCGACTGCGGCGGGCCTGATCGACGCGGCCAGCCACAGCGACCCGATGGGGGCCGAATGGCTGAGCCGGTGTCTGTCCGATATCATGGACGACGACGCAGTCGTGTTCAGCGAACTGGGTCTGGTGCCGGGTGTCATGCAGATCAAAGGACCGAACCGGCTGTTTTCCAACCCCCATTCCGGCGGGCTGGGCTGGGCCTTTCCCGCGGCACTTGGCGCACAACTGGCGCGACCCGGCAAGCTGACGATCGCGGCAATGGGCGACGGCTCATATATCTTTGCCAATCCCGTCGCCTGCCACCAGATCGCCGAGGCGCTGGCCCTTCCGATCCTGATCATCGTCAAGAACAACGCAATGTGGAACGCCGTCCGCCGGTCGGTCGTGGGCAGCTATCCGGATGGCGCGGCGGTCAAGGCGAACACCAAGCCGCTGACATCGCTCGCACCCGTGCCCGACTTCACCGCCGTCGCCGCCGCCAGCCGGACCTGGGCCGCGCACGTCAACCGGGCGCAGGATCTGCCATCAGCGTTGGCCGATGCGCTGGACGTGATCCGGACCACCGGCCGCGCCGCCTTGCTGGACGTGCGGGTTGCGGTATCGGATGCGCACTGAATGGCGCTGCTGTCACAGGTGTCACCGGCGCTGATCGCCTGCGTGCTGGCGCT
>JBBREW010000457.1:0-2391 GCA_038225335.1 Rhodobacterales bacterium | reverse complement strand
GCCCCTTTGCAGCAGCGGACAACGCCATGACCGCACCATTGGACCGCGTGTTCGACGGGGCGGACCTGCGGGCGGATCTGGCGCGCCACGGGTCCGACCGCCTGATGGTGACGTTCGATTATCGGCGGTTGAACCGCGACGGCTTTGCCGATCCGGTGCCGTCGCAGCGGTTTGCGCAGGCAGGTTTTGACCATCTGATGATCGCCACACGCCGCAATGACTGGTTCATCAACGGCGATACGCTGGACCTTGACCACAGGCTCCGCGCGCTGCGGGACGCATATGCCCTGACGCGGGGTCTGGGGTTTTCCATGGGCGGTTTCGGCGCGTTCAGGTTCAGTGCGGCCCTTGGGCTGGATCACGTGGTTGCCGTATCACCACAGGTTTCGATCGCACCGCAGGTCGTCCCCTTCGAGACGCGCTATCGCCGCGAGGCCCGGACCTTTGATCCCGCCTTGGGTGACATGGCAAGCCTGCACGACGACCACCTGTCCGGCACGATCCTGATTGATCCGTTCAATCTGAACGATCTGACCCATGCCCGCATGCTGCAGATCCTGTTTCCGCGTGTGCGCCTGTTGCGCCTGCCGGGTGGCGGCCACCCCTGCACCCATGTCCTGCGGCAGGCCGGGCGCGCGGGGCTGGTGCAGGGACTTGCGCTGGACCCGGGTTCGGGTGCCGCCACCCTGCTGCGCTGCCACCGGGCCAATCGCAGCGGCAGCGCAGGATACTGGCAGGCGCTGGACCGGGCCGCAGGCCCCCGTCACCCCGCGTGGGCCAGCCGCGCCCGGCAGATGGCCCTTGATCTGACCGCCGATCCGCAGGACGGGGTTGACGCGGGTCGCGATTCTGCGTAGGCGCTGCAAACTGAATTGTTAGCCCCCGACCGGGGGTATTTCACCAATCCGACCGACCCTGTCAGGGCTGGTCCCCAAGACGACCCTTCCCCCACGGGATGCGGTCAAGCCACGAAGGATGATGCCCATGTCGCGCCGCTGCGATCTGACCGGAAAAGGCCCGATGTCGGGCAACAACGTGTCCCACGCCAAAAACCACACCCGTCGCCGGTTCCTGCCGAACCTGCAGGACGTGTCCCTTGCCTCTGATGTGCTGGGCCGGACCTTCAAGTTCCGCATTTCGAACGCGGCGCTGCGCACGGTCGATCACCGTGGCGGGCTGGATGCGTTCATGAAAAAAGCCAAGGACGCTGAACTGTCCCCCGATGCGCTGAAAGTGAAAAAAGACATTGCCAAGGCTACCGCTGCCGCCACGGCATAAGCGCTGTCTTGACCACGCAAGACAAGGCCCGGTTGCGCAAGCACCGGGCCTTTTGCATGTGGCGGGATGACTGGGCCTTGCGGCCCACGCCTTTGGCGAGAGTATTTGGAAAAAAGCGAGGACAGAGGCGCTGATGGTTGATGTGCTGCCCATCGACGCGGTGCTGGACGCCGTTGTGGCGGCGGTGGCAACCCATGGCCGTTGCGTGCTGCAGGCCCCCCCCGGTGCCGGCAAAACGAGCCGGGTGCCGCTGGCGCTGCTGGATGCAGGGGTGCAAGGCCAGATCGTCATGCTGGAACCCCGCCGGCTGGCGGTGCGGGCCGCCGCCGACCGGCTGGCGCAGCAATTGGGCGAGGATGTGGGTCTGCGTGTCGGATACCGGATGCGGGGCGAGTCGCGCGTCGGGGCGGGGTGCCGCATCCTTGTGGTGACCGAAGGCATCCTGACGCGGATGGTACAGGACGATCCGGAGTTGCGCGGCATCGGTGTCGTGATCTTTGATGAATTTCACGAACGGTCGTTGCAGGCCGATCTGGGATTGGCACTGGTCTGGGAGGCGCGGTCTGCCCTGCGCCCCGATCTGGCGGTGGTGGTCATGTCGGCCACGCTGGATGCGGCCCCTGTAGCCGCCTTGCTGGATGATGCGCCGATCGTCACATCGGCGGGCCGCGCCTATCCGGTTGATGTGCGCCACATCGACCATGCCGTGCCGCCCCGCACGCGCCTGTCCGATGCCACGGCGCAGCTGTTGCTGCAGATTGTGCCCCAGACGTCGGGGGGTGTGCTGGTTTTTCTGCCCGGAGAGGCAGAGATCCGCGCCACACAGGCCGCCCTCGCCGGGCGACTGCCCGCTGACTGCGATGTCAGGCCCCTGTTCGGTGCCCTGCCCTTTGCCAGCCAGCGGGCCGCCATCGCGCCTGTCGCGCAAGGCCGCAAGATCGTGCTGTCGACCGCCATCGCGGAAACGGCGCTGACGATCGAGGATGTCCGCGTCGTCGTCGACGCAGGCCGCGCCCGGCGGTCGCGGTTCGATCCGGGCAGCGGCATGTCCCGGCTGGTCACCGAACGGGTCAGCCGCGCCGAAGCGGACCAGCGCGCGGGCCGCGCGGGCCG
>JBBREW010000456.1:0-2395 GCA_038225335.1 Rhodobacterales bacterium | reverse complement strand
CATCATGTCCTTGGGTGCGACCCAGCTGCCGCCCACGCACAGGGTATTGGACAGCGCCAGATAGGCGGGGGCATTGGTCAGGCTGACGCCGCCCGTCGGACAGAAGGACACCTGCGGGATCGGTGCGCCGATGGCCTTCAGCGCGGGTACGCCGCCATTCGCCTCTGCGGGAAAGAACTTTTGCACCGTATAGCCGCGTTCCAGCAGCCACATCGCTTCGGTTGCGGTGGCGGCACCGGGCAGAAGCGGCAGCTCGTTCGCGCGGCAGGCGTCCAGCAGGCGGTCTGTCGCCCCGGGAGAGACGCCGAACTGCGCCCCCGCCGCCTTGGCATTTTCCACGTCCTGCGGGGTCAGCAGGGTGCCTGCACCGACCACACCGCCCGGCACGGCGGCCATTTCGCGGATCGCATCAAGGGCCGCCGGTGTGCGCAGCGTCACCTCCAGCGCGGGCAATCCGCCCGCGATCAGCGCGCGGGCCAGATCGGCGGCGTAGCCCGCGTCGTCCAGCACCAGCACCGGGATGACCGGGGCCAGCAGACACAGGTCGCGGGTCAGGACAGAGGCTTGTTCGGGGGTCATCTGGCATTGCTTTCGTTGGAGTGGATGCGGGGGCGGGAGCCTCCGGCGGGAGTATTTCGGAAAAAGCGAGGTGAGGGGGTGAAAGAGCGAGACGGGCGGCAAGTCAGGAAGGCGGGGGCAGATCGGTCAGGCGGAGGCATTGGGCCGAACCCGACCGGGTGGGGTGCGGGTCTGGTCAGACCGCGACACCGGCCCCTTCGGTCACCGGGCGGACATTGCGGCGAAACACCTCGAACAGCTCTCGGCCCACGCCTGTCCCGTTGCCGGACAGATCGGCGGTTGCATCGGCGCGGCTGGACAGATCGACGCCCAGCACGTCGATCGTGCCCGCGACTGCATCCAGACGGACCAGATCGCCGTCCTGCAGCTTGGCGATCGGACCACCGTCGGCGGCTTCGGGGCAGACGTGAATGGCGGAGGGCACCTTGCCCGATGCCCCAGACATGCGCCCGTCCGTCACAAGGGCGACCTTCAACCCGCGGTCCTGCAACACCGACAGGGTCGGTGTCAGGCTGTGCAATTCGGGCATGCCGTTCGATTTCGGCCCTTGAAAGCGCACCACGATGATCGTGTCGGTGGTGAATTCACCGGCCTTGAACGCCGTCTTGACGCTGTCCTGATCATGGAACACGCGGACCGGTGCTTCGACGATGTGGCGTTCCTCGGCCACGGCAGAGGTTTTCATCACGCCGCGTCCCAGATTGCCGGACAACTGCTGCAGACCGCCGTGGTGCAGGAACGGATCGGCGGCGGGGCGCAGGATTTTGGTGTTGAGGCTGGTCCCTGCACCCTTGGTATAGGTCACCCGGTCGCCGTCCAGTTGCGGTTCCTGCGTGTAAAGGTTCAGCCCGTCACCCGCCACGGTTTTCACATCGTCGTGCAGCAGGCCTGCATTCAGCAATTCGCCGATCATGTAACCCAGACCGCCCGCGGCATGGAAATGGTTCACATCGGCCAGGCCGTTGGGATAGACCTTTGCCATCAGCGGTGTAGCCGCACTGATATCGGCAAAATCCTGCAGATCAAGTATCACGCCAGCGGCCCGCGCCATCGCCGGCAGGTGGATGACAAGGTTCGTGGACCCGCCCGTTGCCATCAGCCCGACCAGACCGTTCACAAAGGCGCGTTCGTCCAGAATATCGCTGACCGGGGTATAGGCATTGCCAAGAGCCGTGATCTGGGCCGCCCGTTCGGTGCCCGCAACGGTCAGGGCATCACGCAGCGGCGTGCCCGGATTGACAAAGGACGCACCGGGCAGGTGCAGGCCCATGAATTCCATCAGCATCTGGTTGCTGTTGGCGGTGCCGTAAAAGGTGCAGGTGCCCGGCCCGTGATAGGAGGCCATTTCGGCGGCCATCAGCTCTGCCCGGCCGACTTCGCCGGTGGCGAATTGCTGGCGGACGCGGGACTTTTCGTCGTTGGGCAGGCCGCTGGTCATCGGTCCGGCGGGCAGGAAGATGGACGGGATGTAGCCGAATGTCGCCGCCGCCATCACCAGTCCCGGCACGATCTTGTCGCAGACACCCAGATAGATCGCCGCGTCAAAGGTGTTGTGCGACAGGCCCACGGCGGCGGACAAGGCGATCACGTCGCGGCTGAACAGCGACAGTTCCATGCCGGTCTGCCCTTGGGTCACGCCGTCGCACATGGCGGGCACACCGCCCGCCACCTGAGCGGTGGCACCGGCCGCGATGGCGGCCCGTTTGATGAGAGCGGGATAATCCTCGAACGGTTGATGCGCCGACAGCATGTCGTTGTAGGCGGTGATGATGCCGAGATTGGGGGCCTTGTCCGCCACCAGCGCGTCCTTTTGCCC
>JBBREW010000455.1:0-2456 GCA_038225335.1 Rhodobacterales bacterium | reverse complement strand
GTCGTCAGTGTCTCATCGGGATCGACCACCGTCATGCCGGCGTCCTGTGCGGATTGCACGGCCACCTCGACGTCCTTGTCGAACGCCACACGGTGCTCGCCCAGATAGTATGCCATCTGGTTGAACAGCACGCGGCGGTTTTCGGGAGAGATCGATTGCCAGAAGGGCACATTGTAGCCCCATTCAAACCCGGCATAGTAGTTGCCGATCGCAAGCGTGTTCATGTCGGTGACGACATCCTTCAGACTGAAACTGTCAAGCGCGTCAGCGGCTGCCACGGCACAATCCAGCGATCCGGCGTCCAGACCCGTATACATTTCGCTTGATGGAATGGAGACCGGCACAGCACCGACGTATTCGGCGAACCGCGACCAGGCACCGCCGGCCATCCGCAGACGCTTACCCTTGATGTCCTCCAGCGTGCGGATCGGCGTGTTGCACTGCATGAGGTATTCGGACGTCGAATAGCCGCCGCCATAGACAACGCCGTTCGCTTTCCATTCAGCCTGCTGTTCTTGGTTGAACAGGCCAAATTCGGTCGACGCAAAAGCCATCACCAGCGGATCGGTGTTGTAGAATGCCATGTTGCCGATCAGGTTGTTGATCGGCAGTTCTGACGGCGTATAGGTGCCCGCGTGATATGTGACGTGTGCCACCCCGTCGCGCACACCCTGAAGCGAGGATGCGGGTGGCAGAAGCGAACCGGCAGAGAAGACGGTGAATGCGATCTCGCCATTGGTCTCTTCGGCGACGCGCTCGGCGAATTCAACATAAGGGCCGCGCACCATCGAATGGCGTTCCGCAAAAAAGTGGTTTGCGTTGTAGCTTTCCGCCGACGCGGCGGTCGTCAGTGCGGCAAGTGCCACGGCGGTGGATTTCAGAATGGATGTCGTGTTCACAGGTTTCCTCCCTTTGGAACGTGCAGTGGTTGTGGGGTCAGCCTGCCATCAATGACGGCAGAAACAGGCTCAGCGCGGGGAACGCGATGAGCAGAATGAGGGTCAGCAGGTCCATCGCAATGAACCATGTCGTCCCGGACATGATGTCGCTCAGCTTGACCTTGCCAGATAAGGCGCTGTGCAGGACGTAAAGGTTTAGACCGACCGGTGGCGTGACCAGTCCGATTTCCAGCAGCTTGATCGTGATGATCCCGAACCAGATCAGGTTGATATCCGCCGCTTCCAGCACGGGCAGCAGGACGGGCAGCGTCAGCAGCATCAGGCCGATGGAATCGATGACCATGCCAAGGATGACGAACAGCCCGGCCACCATCAGGATGATGACGATCTGGTTGTCGGACACCGACAGCATTGCGTCTGTCAGGGACCGCGGCACGCCTGACAGCCCCATGAACCGGGTGAACATGATGGCGCCGATCGACAGAAAGAAAATCGACGATGTCGCAACGACGGTCTGCCGGATGGCTGCGCGCAACGCCTCCCATGTCAGGCTGCGTCGCAGAATGGCGATCACGATGGCCAATGTGGCACCGATAGCGCCTGCCTCTGTTGGCGTGAAGAATCCGCCGAAAATACCGCCCAGCACGCCCATGATCAGCACGGGAAACGGCCAGACCGACCACAGCAAGGCCAGAAAGCGCGACGCGTCAAAGACCTCTGTGCTGCGGGGCGCGAGATCAGGGTTGAGGGTGCAGCGGATGGTGATCATAGCCATGTAGATCAGGGCAGAGATCACACCGGGAATGACGCCCGCGATGAACAATTGCCCGATCGATTGCTCTGTGAATATCCCGTAAAGCACCATCAGGATCGACGGCGGGATCAGCGAACCGAGCGTGCCGGACGCCGCGACCACGCCGGTCGCCAGTGACGGATGATACTTGGCGCGCAACATTTCAGGCACTGCGATGCGCGACATGGCGGCCGTGGTCGCAATGCTAGACCCGGAGGCCGCAGCGAACAACCCGCAGGCCCCGACGCTGGCAGAGGCAAGGCCGCCGGGGACACGGGCCAGCAACAATTTCAAAAGTTCAAAGGCGCCGGTGGTCAAACCGGTGTTGGCCGCGACGAAGCCCATCAGCAGGAACATCGGGATAGCGGTCAGAGACCAGTCCCCGATGAAACTGAACGGAAGCGCGCTGACGATACCGAAAGCAGCGGTCGTGTTCAGCATGACCGCGATGCCGACGAACGAAACGATCATCAGCGCGATGCCGATGGACATGCGCAGGGCAAGCAGGCCGAACAGACTGCCGACACCGATCCAGCCTATGGTCAACATGCTCATACCGCGGAATCCGCATCGTGCAGCTTCGTCACCGGACGACCGCGCAGCAGCATGATCGCGCGCATGACCGCCGCAACGGCGGCCAATCCAAAACCCAGTGGCAACATGCAGCGCGCAGGCCAGACGATGATTTCCCGGCTGCCCATGACGACCTCGCCCACATTGAACGCCCGCACCGCATCCAGCCCGGTGCGCCATGTCATGATCGA
>JBBREW010000454.1:0-2458 GCA_038225335.1 Rhodobacterales bacterium | reverse complement strand
GAACGAACAGTCGGCCCGCGTGCAGGACCGCACCACGATCAGTTTCAACGCCAACGCCAATGACGTGAAGATCCGCGACAACCGGTCGTCCCTGTTCAAGCATTTCGGCGTGATCGCGGGGGGCGGCAGCACGGTGACGGGAAACCACTGGTTCAATGGCGACACCGAACCCAGCGGCATCCGGCGGGGCGGGCTGGTTCTGACGCAGCCCAACTGCCGGGCCGCGATCACCGGCAATTACATCGACAACAATTTTATCGAATGGACGAACGAATCGCAGGCAGAGCCTGCT
Source organism: Rhodobacterales bacterium (assembly GCA_038225335.1). Classification (GTDB taxonomy): domain Bacteria; phylum Pseudomonadota; class Alphaproteobacteria; order Rhodobacterales; family Rhodobacteraceae; genus Loktanella. The sequence continues at coordinate 2,166 of JBBREW010000454.1, read as the reverse complement.
TTTGGCACGGGGCTGTCGTTTGGTGGCCTGACCGTGACGGGCAATCATTTCGTCTGCATCGGTGTGGCGGCGGGGTTCAACTTTATCGTCATCAAACCTTATGGTCCTGGGCATTTCCTGCACGGTCTGGCGGTGGTCGGCAATGTGTTCCGCACCTTCAGCGGCAACATCACACGGATCGAAAATGTCGATACAAGTTTTGCCGATCTGGATTTTTCACGGACGCGGCAAATCACATTTGCGGGCAACGTGTTTCACGGGGTCAATGAACCGTCGTTCAATCCCGCCCATCTGACCCATACGCAGAACACGACGGCCAGCCAGTGGCTTGGCGCCACATCGCCGTCGCTTGCGTTCCGGGGGCGGGCGCGGTTCGTGGATTCCGTGGTGGCCAACTCTGCCTTGGTCACGGCGACAGGGCAGACCGCCTTTGTCCAGCCTTGGGCCGACTGCAACTATGGCGCTGATCAGCGCAGCATAAGGTTCGTGTTCGAACAGGCTGTCAGAGGGACGATCCGTTATACCGCGCGGATGGATAACCCGCTGTAGTCGGATCACAGGCGGTCAGCATCGATCGGTCCGCAGGGCATCCCCGCCCCGCGGGTCGTTCAAAATGTCAGCCATGTTTCCAGTTTCAGCGCACTGCCGCCATCCCCGGTCAAGGCATGGACAGCGCCCAGATTGATTTTCCACCGGGAATTGACGGTCAGAATAAGCGTCGGACTGATCTTGGTGTAGATGTCGTTTCTGAATCCTTGCCCGGTTTGCACCTGCGTCGTCGTGGTCCAGCGATCTGACCAGGCGTGGCCCCATGTCACGTCCGCTTTGGGCCGCCACGTCGTATCCTGCGTGCCATACGTGGCAGAGGCATCAAGGCTGACCCAGCCGTGATCCAGACCCTGTCCCAGCGACACACCCATGCGGATCAGCGCCTCTGTCGATGTGTCCGCATTCATGCGCAGGCCATAGCCGATCGACACCATGGACCGGAACGGCGTGTCCAACGCGCCGACGGGCACCGCCGCAAACCCGAAGGCAGAGGCGATGCGCCCCTTGTCCGCCGTATAAAGGTCCAACCCCAGCGTGACCCGGTCGGTCAGGCCGTATTCCGCGTAAACGGTCGGATCGTAATGCACGGGCAATTCAGCGCCGTCCGACAGCAGGAAATTTCCACCCGTCGCAATGAAAAGCGTGCCTTTGTCCCGCGGCCATGCACCCGCCCACAGCGTGGGTGGACTGCAAATTGCAAGGATGATGGCCAGCAGCAGGATGCGCATGTCGGTCCTTTTGGCGGTGGTGCCTCAGGATCGTTCATCAGTGTTAATCAGGTCTTAACGCCGGTCAGACCCGGGCGGGGCAGTTCCGTCACGCGGGATGCGCCACAGCTTTGCGGCATATAGGGGATAGGCCAGCGTTTCCCGCACCGCCTGACGCAGCAGGGTCTTTTTATGACCGCCGCGCCATGTGGGGGCGCTGACCCGCACGGTCAGCCCGAAATGGCGCGCGACAAGGGCGGCGCGTGGGCCGTGGGTGGCGTCGGTCACAATCAACACCGATGCAGCCCCCCGCGCCTGCAACAGGGGCAGGGCGAAGCGGATATTCTCCAGTGTCGTGGTGGACCTGTCTTCAGACAGGATTGCACCGGGCGTCACGCCTGCGGCAATCAGAAGGTCGGTCATCACCGCTGCCTCTGACGGGGCGTGTCGGCCCAGACCGCCACAGGCGATGATGACCGGTGCCGCACCCGCATGCCATGCGGCCGCCGCATGCGCCGTCCGGCGGCGCAACGTGGGCGACGGGCCGTCCGCCCAGACAGCGGCCCCAAGGATCAGGATGGCATCCATCCCCATGATCTAGGGCCGCGACAGGGCTAGCGGAACCCACCCGCGCGCAGCAGGGGAAGTCAATTTCTTGACACAGCGCCGCGCCATCAGGCAGAAAACTTTACAAATGGCGTCGGCACTGCGTGTGCCACCTTGGCTTTCCTTGGCGCTTTGGTCTTTTATGGCGCAACAGCGCAGGGTCGGCGGCAGACGTCGCAAGGGCCGCGCTGCCATCCGACTGGACTGTTTGGGGGGGAGCCCGAGATGACCGACAAGACCTACGCGCCCAGTGCGGCGCTGGCGGCGCGTGCGCATGCGGACAAGGACACCTATGATGCGATGT
>JBBREW010000453.1:0-2460 GCA_038225335.1 Rhodobacterales bacterium | reverse complement strand
GAGGCCTTGCACAACATCGTTCTGGCCGACCACCAGACACGCTGCCGCATCTATGCGCCGGTGGGCGCGCACGAAGATCTGCTGGCCTATCTGGTGCGCCGCCTGCTGGAAAACGGGGCCAATTCCAGTTTCGTCAACCAGGTCGTCGATCAGGATGTAGCGCCAGAGACAGTGGCCGCCGATCCCTTTGCCGCAATCGGGCAACGGCCTGCCATTGCCAAGGGGCCCGCCCTGTTCGGCCCGGACCGCAGAAATGCCGCAGGATTTGATCTGACCCATGCGCCGACGCTTGCGGCGATTAATGCGGGGCGCGGGCCGTTCCAGACAAAACGCTGGCAGGCGCAGCCGCAGATCGCCACGCCCTTGGCGGCAGCGGGTCCGCAGTCAACGGTGGTCAACCCGGCCCGCCCCGGCGATGTCGTGGGGCATGTGACCCAAGCGACGCCCGCCGATGTTGCCGCCGCCTTTGCTGCGGCGCGTCCGTGGGGGCTTGATGCCGCAGCCCGTGCTGCGGTCCTGTGCAACGTGGCTGATGCCTATGAGGCGCAGGCCCCCGAAATCTTTGCCTTGCTGGCCCGCGAGGCAGGCAAGACCCTGCCCGATGCGGTGTCTGAACTGCGCGAGGCAGTGGATTTCCTGCGGTATTACGCCGCCCAGTCCAGTGATCCGCTGACGGCGCGGGGCATCTGGACCTGCATCAGCCCGTGGAATTTTCCGCTGGCGATCTTTACCGGACAGATTGCAGCCGCCTTGGCCGCGGGCAATGCGGTTCTGGCCAAACCCGCCGCCCAGACGCCGCTGATTGCGGGTCTGGCAGTGCGTCTGATGCACGACGCAGGCGTTCCCGCGACCGCCCTGCAATGCCTGCCCGGCGACGGGGCCATCGGGGCCGCGCTGACCGCTGACGCCCGGGTGGCGGGCGTTGCCTTTACCGGATCGACAGCGACGGCGCGCCTGATTGCCGCCAGCATGGCGGATCATTGCGCCCCCGGCACGCCGCTGATTGCGGAAACCGGCGGTTTGAACGCCATGATCGTGGACAGCACCGCTTTGCCCGAACACGCCGTGCGCGACATCGTCAACGGCGCATTCCGGTCTGCAGGCCAACGCTGTTCGGCGCTGCGCTGTCTGTTCGTGCAGGATGATATCGCGGACAAGCTGACACGCATGCTGACCGGCGCGATGAATACGCTGACGCTGGGCGACCCTTGGGCCTTGGCCACCGATGTGGGCCCCGTCATCGACGCCGCCAGCCGCGACAAGATCAACGCCCATATCACGCAGGCCGCTGCGGCGGGCCGCGTGCTGCACCAACTGCCCGTCCCCGCCTTGGGACAGTTCATCGCCCCCACCATCATCGCGCTGGACGGCATCGACCAGTTGCAACAAGAGGTGTTCGGCCCGGTCCTGCATCTGGTGCGGTTCCGGTCGCAGGATCTGGACGCCGTGATCGCCGCCGTCAATGCGACGGGCTATGGTCTGACCTTTGGCCTGCACACGCGGATTGATGACCGGGTAGAAACCGTCGTCAATGCGGTGCGCTGTGGCAATATCTATGTCAACCGCGACCAGATCGGCGCGGTCGTCGGCAGCCAGCCTTTTGGCGGCGAAGGCCTGTCCGGCACCGGACCCAAGGCTGGCGGCCCTCATTACCTGCCGCGCTTTGCCCAGCCCGCCCCTGCGCCCCGGCTGGAGGGGGTGGCGGTCTGGGACGGCGTGGACACATCCGCGCGGCTGATGGGCGCGCTGACCGCGGCCCCGCCCCCTGCCCCCGGCGTCGCGCGCGACATGCCGGGACCGACGGGTGAATCGAACCGCCTGCGCCTGCACCCCCGCGGACCGGTGCTGTGCCTTGGTCCGGGACCGGACAGGGCCGCGGCACAGGCCGCCGCGGTGCGCGCCCTTGGCGGCCAGCCAGTCATGGCCAAGGGTGACATCGCGGCCGGTGACCTGTGCGATATCAACCCCTTGGCCTGCGTGATCTGGTGGGGTGACGCCGATAAGGGCCGCGCGCTGTCACAGGCGCTGTCCCGGCGGGCCGGACCGATCGTGCCGTTGATCACGTCCCTGCCCGATCAGGCGCATGTGCTGCTTGAACGTCACATCTGCATCGACACCACGGCCGCAGGCGGCAACGCGACCTTGCTAATGGAGGTCGCCCGCCCCGCCGCCTGAGCTGTGCCATGGCCGGCGCAGAAAGGCTGCGTCGGCCACCCTGCTGCATCATCGCCCTTGACCGGGCGACATTGCCGCACACCTATGGCGCATGTTTCCGATCCGCGATCACAACCCATCGACCCGCACGCCCTATGTGACCTATGGGTTGCTGCTGGCCAATATTGCCATCTGGCTGTGGTCGGTGACGGCCATCACCGATCCCGCCGGGCTGAACTGGTTCTATTATCACTTTGCCCTGATCCCCGCCCGGCTTGCGGGGGGTGAAGGGTATGGCGGGCTGGT
>JBBREW010000452.1:0-2485 GCA_038225335.1 Rhodobacterales bacterium | reverse complement strand
CGTACCGGGGACACTGCTCACCACCGCCACGCAGCCGTCCGGAAGAGCATCGTCCAGTCCTGTCGGACTCTCGCCTTCCGGCTGCGCGACATCGAGGCCGTCGCGTTGCCACCGTGCGCGTTCGGCTTCGAATGCGAGCTGTTGTCGGGTCTTGAAGGCGGCGATGCCGTCGGCGTGGCGAACGAGGTCGGCGGCATAGTCCGCGTAGGCGAGGCGGCTCTCCTCGATCGCGATCGGATAGGCGCCGTGCGGAAAGGCGGCCCGCGCCTCTGTCAGTTCCGCGTGGCTGACGGGAAAAAACCGGATCTGGTCAAAGAAATCCAGCAACCACGGCTTGCCGGGGCCAAAGGCCGGGGTCTGTCGCCACGTGTTCCACATTTGGAGGGTGCGGCCGAACAACTGATACCCTCCCGGCCCCTCCATCCCGTAGATGCACATATAGGCCCCCCCGATGCCGACGGCATTTTCCGGGGTCCATGTGCGCGCAGGGTTGTATTTGGTGGTCACAAGGCGGTGCGCCGGGTCCAGCGGTGTGGCAACCGGCGCACCCAGATAGACATCGCCCAGCCCCATGACGAAATAGCTTGCGTCAAAGATGGTGCGGCGGGTCGTCTCTTCGTCCGGCAAGCCGTTCATCCGGCGGATGAATTCGATGTTGGACGGGCACCACGGCGCATTCGGGCGCACGCTTTCCTGATACCTGCTCATGGCCAGCTGGATATCTGGGTCATTCCAGCTGAGCGGCAGATGCACGATGCGGCTGGGCACGCGCACCTGATCAACCGGCGGCAGGCTGTCCTCGATCTCTGCCAGCAGACCCAGCAGACGCATGCGGGGCAGGGTGGTGCTGTCATAGTGGATCTGCAGCGACCGGATGCCGGGTGTCAGGTCGATCAACCCGGGCAAGCGCGCGGCCTGCACCGCCTGCATCAGCAGATGCACCCGCAGGCGCAGGCCAATATCCAGCGCCATGGGACCATATTCGACAAGGATGTTGTCGTCGCCCTGACGGCGGTAAACCACGGGCACGGCGGCGTCCGGGGTCTGCGACAGGATTGCCGATCCGGTATCAAGGCCGACACGCTTTATGGCCGGGCCTGCCAGCGGATCGCCGGGCCGGTGGGCCGGGGCAAAGTGGACGCTGTCACCTGCCTTGAGCTGTCCGATCTTCCACAGATCCTCGCGCGCGATCACGGCAGGGCAGACAAAACCGCCAAGGCTGGGTCCATCGGGGCCAAGGATGATCGGCATATCGCCGGTAAAGTCGATGGCACCGACCGCATAGGCGTTGTCGTGCAGGTTGGACGGGTGCAATCCGGCCTCTCCGCCATCGTCGCGCGCCCATTGCGGTGCAGGCCCGATCAGCCGGACACCGGTGCGGGAGGAGTTGTAATGCACCTCGTATCGGGCCGAAAACAGCGTTTCGATATCGCTGTCACGCATGAAGTCGGGCGCGCCGTGGGGGCCATACAGGACCGCGATCTGCCAGTCATGCGTCAGGGGCGCTGGGCCATCGGGTGCCGTCCCGACCTGTGGCGCGCGGCCCAGTGGCAGGATATCGCCCGCACGCAAGGTGCCGGTCGCATGGCCGCCGAACTGACCCAGCGAGAAGTTCGATTTCGACCCATAGATGTCAGGCACGTCAAAACCGCCCGCCACCGCAAGATAGGCCCGTTGCCCCGGCCCGGTGATCGCACCGATGGACAGAACCTGTCCGGCCCGCAGGTCAAGGACCGGGTCGCTGACGGGTTGCCCGTCCACACGCATCGGCATTTGCGCGCCGGCCAAGGCCACGCGGCAATCCGCCAGCGCGCGCAGGGTCGGACCGGATACGGTCAGTTCCAGCGCCGCCGTTCCGTCCGCATTGCCCACCAGCCGGTTGGCCTGCACAAACGACCGCGCATCCATCGGCCCGCTGGGCGGCACGCCCACATGCCACAGACCGCGCCGCCCCGGCAGGTCCTGCACAGAGGATTGCGCACCGGGGGCCAGCACCTCGATCAGATCAGGGGCAAAGGCAAAATCACGCAGCGCGGTGGTGGCGACCTGCCCGGAGGCGAGAAGGTCAGACCCGGCAATCGCGCGGAGATAGGCAAGGTTGGTGCCGATCCCGTCGGCACGGGTGGCGGCAAGGGCCGTTTGCAGTTTTGCAATCGCCTGCGGGCGGTCGGGTGCGGTGACGATCAGCTTGACCAGCATAGGGTCGTAATAGGGCGTCACCTCGGTGCCTGTCGCGACCCAGCTTTCAACCCGGCAATCGGGCGGGAAAACCACATTGGTCAAGCGCCCCGTCGCGGGCTTGAACCCGGCATGGGGCATTTCGGCGTAAAGCCGCACTTCGATGGACGCGCCTTTCGGGGTCAGCGGCGTTTCAGGGATCACCGCTTCACCCGCCGCCTGACGGATCATCCATTCCACCAGATCAATGCCGAACACCTCTTCGGTGATCGGGTGTTCCACCTGCAACCGCGTGTTCACTTCCAGA
>JBBREW010000451.1:0-2486 GCA_038225335.1 Rhodobacterales bacterium | reverse complement strand
GCAGGCCGGGCGCGTGCGTTCGGTGGCCGCCGGGGCGGGGACCAATGTGAAAAGTGGCGACACCCTGCTTGTGCTGGAGGAAATCTGAATGCTGCCCCTGATGCTTGACCTGACGACCCTGACCGACGCCTACAAAAGCGGCGATCTGACCCCCTTGCAGTTGGTAGAGGAGGTCATTGCCCGCCGGGCGGCGTCGCAGGACCCGGCCATCTTCATCTCGACCGTGCCCGATGCCGAATTGATCGCTGCGGCTGCGGCGCTGATGGCTGCACATCCGGTGCCCGGATCGCTGCCGCTGTGGGGCATCCCCTTTGCGGCCAAGGACAATATCGATGCCAGCGGGCTGCCGACAACCGCCGCCTGCCCGGCCTATGCCTATGATCCTGCGGCGGATTCCACCGTGGTGGCCCGGTTGCGGGCTGCGGGAGCCATTCTGGTGGGCAAGACGAACCTTGACCAGTTTGCCACGGGCCTCAACGGGTCGCGTTCGCCTTACGGCGCGCCGCGCTGCGTGTTTGATGCGGACTATGTTTCGGGCGGGTCAAGTTCCGGGTCTGCGGTGGCTGTCGCCAGCGGGATCGTCAGCTTTGCGCTTGGCACCGATACCGCCGGATCGGGCCGGGTGCCTGCGATGTTCAACAACCTTGTCGGCATCAAACCCACGCCCGGGCTGGTGCCCAATACCGGCGTCGTGCCCGCCTGTGCGTCGGTGGATTGCGTCACCGTCCTGTCGGCCTGCGTGGCCGATGGGGTCGCGGTGCGCCGGGTGATGGAAGGGTTCGATGCCGCCGACCCCTATTCCCGGCCCGCGACCCCCGTGGACCTGCCCGCGACCCTGCGCATCGGCGTTCTGGCCGGGGCAGAGCGCGAATTTTTCGGCAATACACAAGTCGAACGGCTGTATGACGCAGCCATCGCCAAGGCAGCAGAGTTGGGCGCGCAGATCGTGCCCATCGACTATGCCCCCTTCCGCGAGGCGGCGAGCCTTTTGTATGACGGCCCATGGGTCGCCGAACGGTTGGCTGCCATTGAATCCTTTGTGGACGCGCATGCGGACAAGATGGACCCGACCGTGCGCCAGATCATTTCCGGCGCGCAGGGCATGACGGCGGTTGACGCATTCAACGGTCAATACCGGCTGCTGGAACTGACGCGGAAAACCGACGCCGAATGGGCACGTGTGGATATCCTGCTGCTGCCTACCAGCCCGACAACCCATACTGTCGCCGACATGCTGGCCGATCCGGTCCGGCTGAACGGGCAATTCGGGCGCTACACCAACTTTGTCAACCTGATGGGCTGTGCCGCCATCGCGGTGCCCTGCGGGTTCGATCAGGACGGGCATCTGCCCGCAGGTGTGACGCTGATCGGGCCGGGTTTCAGCGATGATGCCTTGGCGCCCTTTGCCGATACGCTGCACCGCGCGCTGGGTCAGGGCATGGGGGCAGACCGCAACGCCTCATTGCCTGCGGCACGGCCCGTGATGGCCGAGAGCGGCATAGAGGTGGTGGTTGTGGGCGCGCATCTGACAGGCATGCCGCTGAACAGCCAGTTGACGGGGCTGGGCGGACGGTTGAAGCAGGCCTGCAAAACGGCGCGCGATTACCGCCTTTATGCGCTGGCGGACACCGTTCCGGCCAAGCCGGGCCTTGTGCGCGATCCGGGCTTTGACGGTCCCGGCATCGCGGTAGAGGTCTGGAGTCTGCCACCGGCCGGGTTCGGCACATTCGTCAGCGCGATCCCCGCGCCCTTGGGCATCGGCAAGATCACACTCGACGATGGCCGCGCGGTCAGTGGTTTTCTGTGCGAGGCCCATGCCTTGGTGAACGCACCGGAGATTACCGCCTTGGGCGGTTGGAAGGCGCATGTGGAACAGCAGGCAAAAGGCTGAGGCGTTCAATCATCCGCAGACCCGTTCATCGTTCAGCGCCCTGCACACCGGGCGCTGAACAATCGGGCCGGCAGCGATTTGCGGGGCGTGGGTCAGCCTTCACCGCGGTCGCCTGCCCACTGCTGCCGCCCCCAGCGCAGGGAACACGACACCCTGCTGTGCGGCAGACCACGCCCGATCATGGGATCAGGTCCGGGATGTCATCCCGGCAGTAGGCGTGGATGCGTCCCGCCGTGGTCAGCCAGATGTCACGTCGGTGCGCGACCACATGGTTCAACGCGCGGCGCAACTGGCGCAACCGATAAGGCTGGCCTACCAGATAGGGGTGCAGGGCAATCCCCATGACCAGCGGTTGCTGCGCGGACTGTTCCAGCATCTCGTCGAAATTGTCGATGATCATATCGGCAAACTGTTCAGCACCGTCTTTGCGGGCGACGATGGCGGGGATGTCGTTGACCTCTTGCGGATAGGGGATCGCCAGCAGCCGGCCCGCCCTTGTCTGCATCCAGACCGGCTGGTCGTCCATGCACCAGTTGAGCGTATAGCCGTAGCCCGCCTCGACCAAGAGGTCGGGGGTCACCGGGCTTTCGGCGAT
>JBBREW010000450.1:0-2512 GCA_038225335.1 Rhodobacterales bacterium | reverse complement strand
CCACTGAAATACGTGGAATTCGGCGACAGCAATGCGACCGGCGCACGCGTCGGTGACTGGGTCATGGCCATGGGCAATCCGCTGGGGCAGGGGTTTTCCGTCAGTGCGGGCATCGTGTCGGCACGCAACCGCGCCCTGTCCGGCACCTATGACGATTACATCCAGACCGATGCGGCGATCAATCGTGGCAACTCCGGTGGGCCGCTGTTCAACATGGAAGGTGCCGTTGTCGGGGTGAATACCGCCATTCTGTCACCCAACGGCGGGTCCATCGGGATCGGGTTTGCCATGTCATCGGCGGTCGTCACCACGGTCATCGACCAACTGCGTGAATTCGGCGAGACCCGGCGCGGTTGGCTGGGCGTGCGGATCCAGGATGTGACGCCCGATATGGTCGGCGCAATTGATGGTCTGACGGCTGCGCGCGGTGCGATGATTACCGATGTCCCCCCCGGGCCGGCAGAAAATGCAGGTCTGCAGTCCGGCGACGTCATCCTGACCTATGATGGGGCAGATATCGCGGACACCCGCGAATTGGTCCGCATGGTCGGCAATTCACCGGTCGGTGCGACCATCCCGATGCAGGTCCTGCGCAGCGGCGAAGAGATCATGATCGACGTGACCCTTGGCCGCCGCGAAACCGACGAGGCGACGGCCTTTCCGGCCGCTGTCACCACACCCGATGCGGAACCCCAGATGATGCTGGGGCTGACCCTGTCGCCCGTCACACCGGAACTGACCGAAGAATATGGTCTGGACGACCGGACAGGGCTGGTTGTCACCGGCGTTGATCCCGCGTCCGACGCTGCGACAAAAGGTCTGGTCGAAGGTGATTTGATCACGGATGCAGGTCAGCAACCTGTCGCCACCATCGAAGACCTGCAAGCCCGCATCGACAACGCGGTCGCGGCGGGTCAGACATCGCTGCTGCTGCTGGTGCGCCGTGATGGCAATCCACGGTTCCTGGCTGTAACGCTGGATGACGACAGCGCCGAATGATAACGCACCGACCTGCCGCATGCCTGCGGTGGGTCGGTGCCTTTTTTCAGCCGAGCTTAGCTGCGCGGAACCGCGAAAATCCCCAGCGTCCGGGCCGTATCAACCGCCAGCAACGGGCTGTCGACGCCGCTGCCGCGCTGAAAGTCACGCACGGCGGCCCGGGTCAGCGGATCATAGACACCGCTGATCGGCCCGACATAAGCGCGGCGGATCACCAGCGCCCGTTGCAGGCTGGCCACGAAACTTTCGGTATAAATCGGCGGACAGACGGTTTCGAGCCGCGTGCCGGGTCCGGCGGTCACGACCGTCGGCCGCGTCACCTTGCGCAGGATGGCGGGCGTTGTCACACCGCCACCTTCATCACGCACTGCGGGCACCACTTCGATCAGGTCGGTTACGATCTCTGTCCGGGTTTGCGGCGCGGTCAGGGCAAAGCAGCGCCCGGCGGCGTCCGTCTCGATCTCTCCCAGTGTCAGCACCATGGGCGCCTTGGCTGGTTGCGCAGGACCGGTGTCGGCCGTGCAGGCTGATGCAGCCAGCAAAATGATGAAAGGACGCAACACGGTCATCAAGACTCCTTTGCGCCTCGGTATAGGTTGCGATCTGCGCCGGATAAAGGGGTGGCGCACGGGCTGTGCGGATTGTGACTGGCACGGCCGCGCGGCATCGCCTAGATATCGCGGCACAATAACAGCGTGCGGAAAGGGATTGCACATGGCCAAGATCACCTACGTCGAACATGGCGGCAAGGAACATGTGGTGGATGTCAAATCCGGCATGACCGTGATGGAAGGGGCGCGCGACAACGGCATCCCCGGGATCGAGGCGGATTGCGGCGGTGCCTGTGCCTGTTCCACCTGTCACGTCTATGTCGATGCCGCCTGGGTGGACCGTCTGCCTGAAAAGGACGCGATGGAAGAAGACATGCTGGATTTCGCCTACAAGCCTGACCCGGCGCGGTCCCGGCTGACCTGCCAGCTGAAGGTCAGCGATGCGCTGGACGGCCTGCGCGTGCAGATGCCGGAAAAGCAGATCTGATGCGGCTGGTGCTGGCGGTCATCCTGTCCGGTCTTCCGGGCATCATCGCCGCCTGCACCGCCCCGCCGGATGCGGCACTGGTGCTGCCCGGCAGTGCCGTGACGCGCGCCACCGGTGATATCACCGGGGCGGGCTATCACGGTCCGACCACGATCTATGACCACAACATTCTTGGCGACGCGGTCGAGGCGTCGCATCTGCATGCCCGTGCGGCGGATTGCACATGGTCCATCGCCGCCGGGTCCGGCCATGTGTTCGAGGATGTGGCCCCCCAGCTTGCCGATCTGGACGGCGACGGCCGAACAGAGGTGATCGCCATCCGCAGCAGCCTGACTGCGGGGGCGCAGATTGCCGTTTACGGCCTGCGCGACGACGCCCTGACCCTGCTTGCCGCGACACCGCCCATCGGCCAGCCGTATCGCTGGTTGTCGCCTGTCGGTGTCGGCGATCTGGACGGTGACGGCAGCGCGGACCT
>JBBREW010000449.1:0-2534 GCA_038225335.1 Rhodobacterales bacterium | reverse complement strand
AGCGGTGCGCCGGGTCGAGGATGTGCGTTTCCTGACGGGGCAGGGCCGCTATGTTGATGATATCGCACCGGACGGGGCCTATTTTGCCCTGTTCGTCCGCAGCCCGGTGGCGCACGGGGTGCTGACGGGGGTGGATACGGCAGCGGCGGTGGACATGCCGGGGGTGCATCTGGTGCTGACGGCGCAGGATCTGGTCGCGGCCGGGCTGGTGATGGATCTGGCGGGGGTTCAGGTCAAGAACCACGACGGCACCAAGGGGGCCGTGACGCCACGGCCCTTGCTGGCCCAGGACAGGGTGCGGCATGTGGGCGAACCGATTGCCGTCGTGATCGCGCAGACACTGGCGCAGGCCCGGGACGCCGCCGAAGCGGTCGAGGTCATGATCGACGACCTGCCGGTCCATTTGGATGTGACACCGGGGGGTATTGCCCTGCATGACAGCGCAGCTGACAATCTGGCGTTCGATTATGCCCTGGGCGATGCAGCAGGGGTGGCAGCGGCCATGGCTGCGGCCGCCCATGTCGTGCGGGTGCAGGTGACAGACAACCGGGTGATCTGCAACGCGATGGAACCGCGCGGCTGCTATGCGGAAATGGCGGAAGGGCGGCTGCATCTGGCGTTGAACGGGCAGGGTGTCTGGGTGCCAAAGGCCGATCTGGTCAAGCACCTTGGAATTGATGCGGCCGATGTGCGGGTCACGACGCCCGACGTGGGCGGCGGGTTCGGCATGAAGGGCATGCGCTATCCCGAACCCGTTGTCGTGGCACATGCGGCCAGGCTGCTGGACCATCCCGTCCGCTGGATGAGCGAACGGACAGAAGCCATGCTGACCGACAACGCCGGGCGCGATCTGGTGACGCAGGCGGTGTTGGGTTTCGACGCGGATTTTCGGATGACGGCCTACAGCCTTGATACGCTGGCCAATATGGGGGCCTATAACAGCCAGTTCGCCCAAGCCATTCAGACCGATCTGTTTTCCAAGGTGCTGACCGGGACCTATGCGGTGCCGCTGGCGCACATGCGGACGCGGGGCATCTATACCAACACGACCCCCGTCGATGCTTATCGCGGGGCCGGGCGGCCAGAGGCGATCTTTGTGCTGGAACGGTCCATGGACGAGGCAGCGCGGCAATTGGGCATCAGCGGCTGGGACCTGCGGCACCGCAACTTCATCCGGCCGGACCAGTTTCCCTATACCACCCCCAGCGGTGTCACCTATGACGTGGGCGCGTTTTCCGACCTGCTGCGGACCGCACAGGACGACGCAGACACCTCTGGCTTTGCGGCCCGCAAGGCGGCGTCGCAGGCACAGGGCAAACTGCGCGGGCAGGGCCTGTGTTATTACATCGAAAGTATTCTGGGCGATCCGTCGGAAACCACCACGGTCTCCTTTGCAGAGGGCGGTGCCGTCATGTTTGTCGGCACGCAGTCGAACGGGCAGGGACATGAAACGGTCTATGCCCAGTTCCTGTCCGACCAGACCGGTATCCCGGCGGACAGGATTTCTGTGGTGCAGGGCGACAGCGACCGCATCGTGTCCGGCGGTGGCACCGGTGGGTCGCGGTCCGTGACGGTGCAGAATACGGCGACGCTGGCCACGGTCGATGCGATGATCGCCGCCTTTGCGGCCTATCTGTCAGAGGATGCGGACGGGGCTGATGTAACCTTTGACGATGAACGGTTCCGCATTGCGGGGTCCAACCTGACCCCGACCATGCTGGACGTGGCGCAGATGGCCCGTCAGGACGGGCGCGATGATCTGCTGCGACACAGCCAGCGGATTACGCTGGATAACCGCAGTTTCCCCAACGGCGCCCATGTGGTCGAGGTCGAGATCGACCCCGAGACAGGGCAGACGGTCGTGGACCGCTATACGGTCGTTGACGATTTCGGCAATCTGATCAACCCCATGCTGGTCGCAGGTCAGGTGCATGGCGGCGTGGCGCAGGGTCTGGGTCAGGCCCTGACCGAACGGGTCGTGTTTGATGCGGACGGGCAGTTGCTGACCGCCAGTTTCATGGATTACGGGATGCCCCGGGCCGCCGACGTGCCTCACATCGGCTTTGCCACGCGCGGCACACCGTCGCTTTATAATCCGATGGGGATGAAAGGCTGTGGCGAGGCCGGGACCGTTGGTGCCCTGGCTGCCGTCGCCACCGCGGTTCTGGATGAGGTCTGGGAAACTGGTGTCCGCACCGTAGAGATGCCTTTCACCCCGCACCGCGTCTGGGGTTGGATTCAGCAGGCACGTGATGCAGGCAAGGCTGCGTGACGCGTCACAGGCTGTCGCACATCGGCCTGCCCGATCAGGTCAGCGCCATGATCAGGCAGGTCGTTGATCCGGTTGCATAAAGCGTCCCGTCCGCCCCGGTGATCCGCCCTGACGCGACCCCGGTGGACCGCCCCGCGTGATCGACCGTGCCGGTCGCAATCACCGGGGTGCCGGGCGGGATCGCGCGGGTGATGTTGATCTTGTATTCCAGCGTTGTGTAAACCGCGCCTTGCGGCACCATGGTCATGACGGCGCAGGCCAT
>JBBREW010000448.1:0-2568 GCA_038225335.1 Rhodobacterales bacterium | reverse complement strand
CAGCGACGGCAGATCCGGCGTCGTGACAAGACCGATCCGATCAGAGGACGCGAGCGCCTCTGCAATCCACGGGTTCCAGCCATGGGGCAGATCAAGCACGACGAACTGCGCCAGACGGCGGGACTGTTCGATCAGATGCCGTAGCGTTCCCATGTCGGGCATGACCGATCCATCCGGCCTGTCAGGTGCCGACAGCACGCCAAGGCGCTTGTCCCGCCAATGAACAAGACGGTCCAACATCTCGTAATTCAGCGATTCACCTTCTTTCAGCGCCTCTACAAACCCTTGCGGCGTCGTGAAATCGAACTGCAAGGCAGCGGTGCCAAAAATGTCGGCATCAATCAGCAGCGTCGTTGCCTCTGACGGACCGCTGAGGGCGGCAGCAACGTTATGCGCGACGGTTGATGCGCCGGATCCCCCCCTTGCGCCCACAAATGCAAGGACAGTGCCAAGTTCATTCTGGTCCGCGTCGCCAAAGATCGACAGGATGCAGCCCAGCAGATCGCGTGGGCCGACCGGCTGAACAAGATAGTCGCTGACCCCGATCCGCGTCAGTCTGCGGTAAAGCGCGATGTCATTCCGGGTGCCGATGATCACCAGCCGGGTGGACGACGGGCAATACTCCGCAAGCGCCTCGACGTTGCGTTCCAGATCTTCGGCTGATCCCTGATCCTCCAGCACAATCAGCTGCGCAGGCAAATTGTCACGAAAGTGATCAATGGCGTCTTTGAACCCACCGCGGTGCAGCACGAATTCCGCACGCGCGGCGCGTCGGTCCCCGGCCACGCGGCCGACAATTGCGGCCAGATCGGTGGAGGTCGTGAAGGCGTCGATCCGAATGCGTGGCAACATCAGCCGCATCTGGGCCGCACTTTGGGCGGAATCGAAATCGCTCGCAGATGCAGTGTCGCCAGCGCCCGCGCCGTGTGGAGTCTCGCTCAAATCGGCCTGCTCTTCAACGTCACGCTCTCGGACGGGCTTGGCATAGATGGCTTGCACCGGGCTCATTGGGAAACCCTCTTTGGCGTGGTGCGCACGATTGTCGGAACACCGGTCGAGAATATCGTGATTTCACGGTGGCTCGCGCCTGCCTCTGCGATTTCGACAGGTGTAGTTTGCGCGGGTTCAGGGTCTGGGATGGCCGCGGGTGCGATACCTTCCAGCATCCCCAGATCACCGATCCCGCTCAGGCCGAAATCATCAGCCGCCCGGAGCGCCAATGCCAACTGACCCGATGCGGCTGCCGCCATCAAAATCTCTGCCTGCTGTGCTGTCACTTCCAGCGTGGCGGTCGTGCCTGTCAATGTGGCCTTGTCCGCATCGGTGGTCGCAAGGGCATCGTCCGCCCCTGCTGTCTGGACAAGGGCGCCTTCGTCAAAACTTATCTGCCCGATTGCAAGAACCCGGACATTGGTCAGAACCGTGCGGGTGGTGCCGGTCGCGGTGCCGTCACGGTCCAGATCACGCAAAACCGTGTGCAGCACGTCAACGCGGTCATTGGGCAACACAAAGCCGCCAGCAATCTTGTCATCGCTGATCTGAATACCGATCCCGCGGGTGCCCGGTTGCAGGACCATGGACATGAACCCGCCCGCGTTTTCGGCCAGATGCTGCGCGCGCACCGGCTCTCCGGCGTATAGATTCGACCGCAGAACACGGCCTTCCATCTCTGACAGCGCATCGGGCTGCACATCCTTCAGGATCATACCGGGAGAGACGCGATCTTCTGGCCAGGACGCCCAGACCAGAAGCGTCCGGTCAAGCTTGGCCCCCCGCAACAGGTCAAGTCTGGGTGTCAGCACATCGACGTTGGGCGCTTCGACAATGATGGTTTCCTGCAGGGGCGCATCGCGCCATGTCGCCTGCAGCGCAAGCCAACCGGCACCACCTCCGGCAAGGACCGCGATCATCACAACGAAAAGTCGCATCATTTCGGCGTCTCCTTCAATGAGTGGACAGGTGGGCAAAGATGGCCAAGGCACCCGCAGGTGCCATTGCCACAGCATAGGGGACACAGATCGCATCAGCCGCCAGACGGGTACGCCATGGCCCGCCCACCAGATCAGGCATCCTGTCCCACCGGCTGACAACGATCAGCACGATGGCCAGCAAAGCGCCGAAAATCGTGGTGGCGAGCAGGAACACAGGCGTAAATTGCGGGCCAAGCCAGATCGCCGCGGCACCCGCAAGCTTTGCATCGCCGCCCCCAAGCCAACCCAGCTCGAACATGATCCAGCCGATCGCCAGTGTCGCCGCACCGGTCAGCACGGCGGCAAAAAGGGTTGCCCCATTTGCGTCCAGCAGCCCGACGGCCAACAGACCGCCTGCGGCCATGGTCAGGGTCAGCTGGTTTGATATCCGCAGATCCATCGCATCACTGCGTGCAGCCAGCAGCATGAAGCCCAGAAAGGTGGCCGCGTAAAACCATGTGCCCATCATGAAAACCCCCTATTCCACCAATGCAATCGTTTCATCGACGGGGATCCGCCGCGTCCCCGCAGCAGAGCAATCGACGTTGAGCGAGGAGTTGCCGGTAAAATTGACGCGCCGGGTCACGATCTGCGTGCA
>JBBREW010000447.1:0-2578 GCA_038225335.1 Rhodobacterales bacterium | reverse complement strand
CGTTCAGACCGGTCACCGCTGCCGATCTGCGCCTTGCGGTCGGCAGAGCGTTCGCCGTCCACGCGGCTGCGTTCCAGATCGAACAGCCGGGTGCGCAGCACATTCATCGCGATCTCGCGGTTGCGGTGCTGAGACTTTTCGGCGCTGACCACGATGATCCCGGTCGGCAGATGGGTGATGCGCACGGCAGAATCGGTGGTGTTGACGTGTTGGCCACCGGCCCCGCTGGCGCGCATGGTGTCGATGCGGATGTCGCCCGGTGCGATCTGCACATCGACCTCCTCTGCCTCTGGCAGGACCGCGACCGTCGCGGCAGAGGTATGGATACGCCCGCCGCTTTCGGTTTCGGGCACACGCTGGACCCGGTGCACGCCGGATTCGTATTTCAGCCGGGCAAAGACGCCATCCCCGGCGATGCGCACCGTCACATCCTTGATCCCACCCAGTTCCGTGTCGGACTGATCCAGCACCTCGAAGGTCCAGCGCCGCTGTTCGGCATAGCGTTGATACATCCGCAGCAAATCGGCGGCGAACAGCGATGCTTCCTCGCCGCCGGTGCCGGGGCGGATTTCCAGCAAGGCCGGGCGCGCGTCGGCCGCATCGCGCGGCAACAGCGCCAGCTGCACGTCTTTCTCCGATGCGGCCAGCCGCTGCCGCAGGTCCGGCAAATCGTCCTCGGCCATCCGGCGAAAATCGGGATCGGACAGCAGCCCCTGCGTATCCGCGATCTGCTGCACCAGATCCTGATAGTGGCGCAATGTGGCCACAACCGGGGTCAGATCACTGTATTCCTTGGCAAGTGCTGCAATGTCAGCGCCCGCCACGTCGCCCGACATCTTCGCTTCCAGAAACTGGAAACGGTCGATGATCTGGGCCATGCGGTCTGCGGGTATCATGCGGTTCAGGTGGCAGGGTGCCGGCGGCGCGTCAAGAGGCAGGCATCGCCAAGGGTCCCAACCGCGCCAGCCAGGCCTGCACGCGCATCCGGTTCACACCCATGTCACCCGCGCCGAACCGCGACCGGGCGTTGATGACCAGCAAAGGCCCGTCTGGCCCGTCGGCCACCGCGACGGTCGTGTAATCGGGATAGCCCATCATGGCAGACCGGGTCTCATAGGTCATGACGCCTTCGCCAAGGGTGCCTGCGACCAGACGCGTGCGGGGGGTATCCAGCGCCACCCGTTCAACCGCGCGCATCACATCCGCGGGCGGTGCGGTGATGCGACGGGCAGCCTTGAAGCTGTGCGGCGTGGCATCGTCACCAGCCATCGTGGCGACTGGCGCCACATGAAAGGTGCCCACATCGGTCGGCGACAGGCGCACATAGGCCACGCCAGCAAGGGCCACCACGCCGACACCGACCAGGATATTTCTGAACATCGCATGCTCCTTTGTTGGGTGGTCATATGGGCCTGCGCGCGCCGCTGACAACACCGGCACCGTCACAGTTCACTTTTTTATTTTGTTCCAAAGGGTCAGGCAGCATAGCTCAGTTGCCACATGAGCGCCCGCAATCGCCGTGGCGCCCGTCGGGTCATAGGGCGGAGAGACTTCGACAATGTCGCCGCCCACCACGTTCAACCCGGCCAGCCCCCGCAGCATCGCCGCAGCCTGCCAACTGGCAAGACCGCCCCAGACCGGGGTGCCCGTCCCGGGGGCATAGGCCGGGTCCAGCGCGTCGATATCAAAGGTCACATAGGTCGGGTGATCGCCGACGATGTCACGCACCTGCGCCGCCACCGCGTCCGGGCCGTCCTTATGGCATTGGCGCGCATCAATATAGTGCATGCCGCAATAGTCGTCGCATACCGTCCTGATCCCGATCTGCACCGACCGCGCGGGGTCAACCAGACCCAGCTTTACCGCCTTGTACATAAAGGTGCCGTGGTCGATCCGCGTCATGTCGTCGTCCTGCCACAGATCGGAATGGGCATCGAACTGCACGACCGACAGCGGGCCGAATTTGGCCGCATAGGCGCGCAGGATCGGCAAGGTGATGAAATGATCCCCGCCCAGCGTGACCGTCCCCGGTCCCTGACCGATGATGCCCGCGATATGGGCCTGCACCAGATCCGGCACGCCTGCCACATGGGCGTAATCAAACGCCACATCGCCATAATCGACGATCGCAAATTCACCCAAGGGATCAAAGCCATCCCAGCCGTAAGGTGGATCATAGGGTTGCAGGGTCGATGCTTCTCTGATGGCGCGGGGACCGAACCTTGTGCCGGGGCGATGGGTGACGGCCTGATCGAAAGGCACGCCCGTCACCACCAGATCGACACCGGTCAGATCCTTTGTATAGGCGCGGCGTAGGAAAGATGTGGCCCCGCCAAAGGCATTCTCGAACGACAATCCACGCAGGCTTTGCCGCGTAAAGGCCTGATCGACCTGCGTTTTTGCATCTTCCAAAGCCATGTCACACTCCTGCAGGCAAGGCACGCTCTATCAGGCGGACAAAGAAGGACGCGCCGTAAGCTGCTGTTTCATCATTGAAATCGTATTTAGGGTGGTGCAGCCCGGCGGAATCGCCGTTGCCGACGAACAGATAGGCGCCGGGACGGGCCTCCAGCATATA
>JBBREW010000446.1:0-2593 GCA_038225335.1 Rhodobacterales bacterium | reverse complement strand
GGCGGCAGACGTCGCAAGGGCCGCGCTGCCATCCGACTGGACTGTTTGGGGGGGAGCCCGAGATGACCGACAAGACCTACGCGCCCAGTGCGGCGCTGGCGGCGCGTGCGCATGCGGACAAGGACACCTATGATGCGATGTATGCGCAGTCGGTGGATGATCCGGACGGGTTCTGGGGTGAACAGGGGCGGCGGATCGACTGGATCAAGCCCTATACCAAGGTCAAGAACACCAGCTTTGCCCCCGGCAATATCGACATCCGCTGGTTTGAGGATGGCACCCTGAACGTCGCGGCCAACTGCATCGACCGCCATCTGGCTGACCGCGCGGACCAGACGGCCATCATCTGGGAACCCGACAGCCCGACCGACGGCGCGATGCACATCACCTATGCCCAGCTGCACGCGGATGTGTCCCGCATGGCCAACGTGCTGAAGGCGATGGGTGTGGGCAAGGGGGACCGCGTTGTCATCTATCTGCCGATGATCCCGCAGGCTGCCTATGCCATGCTGGCCTGCGCGCGGATCGGTGCGATCCATTCCGTCGTCTTTGCTGGCTTTTCCGCCGATGCCCTTGCGGCCCGCGTGAACGGGTCCGAAGCAAAGGTCGTCATCACCGCGGACGAGGCCCCGCGCGGCGGTCGCAACACGCCGCTGAAAACGAATGCCGACAAGGCGTTCGACAAGATCACGACCCAGACCACGATGCTGGTCGTGCGCCGCACGGGCGGCGACATCCCGATGGTCGAAGGCCGCGATCACTGGCTGCACGAGATGGAGGCTGAGGTCAGCGCCGATTGCCCGCCAGAGGAAATGGCCGCCGAAGACCCGCTGTTCATTCTGTACACTTCCGGGTCCACCGGGCAGCCAAAGGGTGTCGTGCATTCGACCGGCGGTTATCTGGTCTATGCCAGCATGACGCATCAATACACCTTCGATTACCACCCCGGCGATGTGTTCTGGTGCACGGCGGACGTGGGCTGGGTCACCGGGCACAGTTATATCGTCTATGGTCCGCTGGCGAACGGGGCCACCACCCTGATGTTCGAAGGCGTGCCGACCTATCCCGATGCGGGGCGGTTCTGGCAGGTCTGCGAAGAACACAAGGTCAACCAGTTCTACACCGCACCGACCGCGATCCGCGCCCTGATGGGCAAGGGCAATGCCTTTGTCGAAAAATACGACCTCAGCGCCCTGCGTGTGCTGGGCACCGTGGGTGAGCCGATCAATCCAGAAGCGTGGAACTGGTACCACGACGTTGTCGGCAAGGGCAAAGTGCCGATCGTCGACACATGGTGGCAGACCGAAACCGGGGGCCATCTGCTGACACCCTTGCCCGGGGCGACAGCGACGAAACCCGGATCGGCGACGCATCCGTTTTTCGGGATCAAGCCGGTGGTGCTGGAAGCAGACACCGGGCGCGAGATCACGACCACAGAGGCGGTGGGTGTCTTGTGCATCGCCGACAGCTGGCCCAGCCAGATGCGCACCATCTGGGGCGACCACGACCGGTTCGAGATGACGTATTTCAGCCAATACAAGAACATGTTCTTTACCGGTGACGGCTGCCGCCGCGACGCGGATGGCTATTACTGGATCACGGGGCGCGTCGACGACGTGATTAACGTGTCAGGCCACCGCATG
Source organism: Rhodobacterales bacterium (assembly GCA_038225335.1). GTDB lineage: Bacteria > Pseudomonadota > Alphaproteobacteria > Rhodobacterales > Rhodobacteraceae > Loktanella. Next base: position 950 of record JBBREW010000446.1, on the reverse strand, counting down.
GGCACGGCAGAGGTCGAAAGCGCACTTGTCGCCCATAGCGCCGTGTCAGAGGCCGCGGTCGTGGGTTATCCGCATGATATCAAGGGGCAGGGGATTTATGCCTATGTCACCCTGATGGCGGGTGAACAGCCGACCGATGAGCTGCGCCGAGATCTGGAAAAATGGGTGCGCACCGAAATCGGACCGATTGCCAAACCCGATCTGATCCAGTTCGCGCCCGGTCTGCCGAAAACCCGGTCCGGCAAGATCATGCGCCGCATCCTGCGCAAGATTGCGGAAAACGAATTCGACGCGCTGGGCGATACATCGACACTGGCAGAACCCGAAGTCGTCCACGATCTTATCGCCAACCGCATGAACAAACCCTGATGTGAACCCGCCCGCAGCCGTTCTGCGGCAGGCGGGCGGGCGGTGTCAGGCGGCGTCGGGCGTGGCGTTCAGATGCGCCGCGCCTTGGCCTGAATGCCGACCTGCGTCAGCCGCCCAGATCGCTGCTGCCGAATTTCAGAATGACGGGAACCACCAGCTCCTCCTCGTCCGTCAGGTGACGGTTCAGAAGGCGTTCCATATCGGTCAATGATGACTGGAACCGGGCGGCGTTGGCCATCAGCAGGTTGCGGTTGTCCAGCCGGGACAGCACCCCGTTGGCACCTTCGACAAAGGCCTGCAAATGACCGTCCAGCGCGTGATGGTCCGCATCCAGAATATCGAACCCCTTGGCCACCCGGTCATCCTTGACCTGTAGTTTGGGGAAATAATACGTATCCTCGATCGTGTGGTGTTCGTGCAGGCCGTTGACGAACATGCCGCCATATCGCGACACCTGACCGGCGAATGTCCGCGCATCAATCTTTGCATCCAGGATCGCTTCTGTGCCCGATTGCATTTCGGCCATGATCCGCCGGAACATCAGATGCCGGTCCAGCCAGAACTTGATCAACCCGTCGAAA
>JBBREW010000445.1:0-2611 GCA_038225335.1 Rhodobacterales bacterium | reverse complement strand
AAGGTCATCGTGCCAAGGCACCAGTCGGTGACCTTGATGTCAGTGCGGCCAAGGGTCAGGGTTTTCATCGGGCAGTCCTTTCAAAGATTGCCGCTGACCTAGCGGACTGCCGCGCCAAGGCAAAGCCCCGGCCTTTCCTTGCGACTGGCCTGTCCTTGGTCCTGGCCTTTCCTTTGGCCCGCCCTTTTCATAGGCGCGGCCCGGCGCTAGAAGGGCGGTCAAGCAACAGAAAGTCATCACCCATGGCCCGCCACCTGATCACCTCCGCCATCCCCTACATCAACGGGATCAAGCATCTGGGCAACCTTGTCGGGTCGCAGCTGCCGGCGGATCTGTATGCCCGTTATCTGCGGGGCCGGGGCCATGAGGTGCTGTTCTTGTGCGCCACGGACGAACACGGCACGCCCGCCGAACTGGCGGCGGCCAAGGCGGGTCAGCCGGTCGCGGATTATTGCGCGGCCATGCACGATGTGCAGGCCGGGATCGCGCAGGGTTTCGGGTTGTCCTTCGACCACTTTGGCCGGTCGTCCAGCCCGCAGAACCACGCGCTGACGCAATACTTTGCCGGACGGCTAAACGATCAGGGTCTGATCCGTGAAGTGACCGAGGAACAGGTCTATTCCGTGACCGACGGGCGGTTCCTGCCCGACCGCTATATCGAAGGCACCTGCCCCAACTGCGGGTTCACCGATGCCCGCGGGGATCAGTGCGACAACTGCACCAAACAGCTGGACCCCACCGACCTGATCGACCCGCGATCCACCATTTCGGGTGCCACCGATCTGGAAGTCCGCACGACAAAGCATCTGTATCTGGAACAGTCAAAGCTGAAGGGCAAACTGGCGGACTGGATCGACAGCAAGCGTGACTGGCCGATCCTGACCACCTCTATCGCCAAAAAGTGGCTGACCGACGGCGACGGCCTGCAGGACCGGGGCATCACCCGCGATCTGGACTGGGGGATTCCCGTGCGCGACGGGGACGCGGACTGGCCCGGCATGGATGGCAAGGTGTTCTATGTCTGGTTCGACGCCCCCATCGAATACATCGCCTGTGCACAGGAATGGGTCGATGCGGGCAAGGGGGCAGATTGGGCGCGCTGGTGGCGCACCGACAAAGGCGCGGACGACGTGCGCTATACCCAGTTCATGGGCAAGGACAACGTGCCGTTCCACACGCTGTCATTCCCCGCGACCATCATGGGTGCCGACGACAACTGGAAGCTGGTCGATTACATCAAGTCGTTCAATTACCTGAACTATGACGGTGGGCAGTTCAGCACCTCGCGCGGTCGCGGCGTATTCATGGATCAGGCGCTGGAAATTCTGCCGTCGGATTACTGGCGGTGGTGGCTGCTGTCCCACGCGCCCGAAACATCGGACGCCGAATTCACATGGGACACCTTTGCACAGGACGTGAACAAGGACCTGGCCGATGTGCTGGGCAATTTCGTCAGCCGGATCACGAAATTCTGTCGCTCCAAATTCGGTGAAACCGTCCCCGACGGCGGCAGCGACGGCCCGGCCGAAGCAGCCCTGGCCGCTGAACTGACCACGCGGCTGGCGGCCTATACCGCCCATATGGACGCAATAGAGGTCCGCAAGGCCGCGGCAGAGCTGCGCGCGATCTGGGTGGCGGGGAATGAATATCTGCAGGCAACCGCCCCATGGACCACGATCAAGACCGATCCAGCACAGGCCGCCGTTCAGGTCCGCACGGGTCTGAACCTGATCCGGCTTTATGCGATCCTGTCGGCACCCTTTATCCCGGACGCGGCCCGCATGATGCAACAGGCGATGAACGTCACCGACGCGCCATGGCCGGATGACATCGCGGCGGCCCTGCATGCCCTGCCTGCGGGCCACGGCTTTGCCGTGCCGGACAATCTGTTCCGCAAGATCACGGACGAGGAACGCGACGACTGGGCCACGCGATTCGCCGGGGTGCGCGGCTGACGGTCCCGCACCCCTGCCAGACTGCGGCAGGACAGGTTTTCGGATCATGCCTGTGGGGGGGCGCGTCACAGCAGACCGCCATTGCCCCGCGCCGGGACCACCTGACGCGGGTGTTATTGGATAACGGCGCATTTATGTTAGAACAGACACCAACATGACCCATTGGAAAGCCTCGCATGCACCGTTTTGCCCTTATCACTTCTTTCTTGATGGCATCGACCGCCGTCAGCGCCGCCACCTGCGGTGACACCGCCAGCGGATTCGACACCTGGAAACAGCAGTTCGCCCAAGAAGCGTCGGCACAGGGCGTGGGGCAACGTGGCCTTGATGCGCTGGCCAACACGACCTACGCCACGCGGACCATCGCCGCGGACCGCGACCAGAAATCGTTCCGTTACAGCCTTGATGAATTCCTGCGCATCCGCGGTGCCGATACCATCGTGTCCCAAGGGCGCAGCAAGATTGCCGCCAACCCCAACTTCTATGCCGCACTGGAAGAGCGTTACGGCGTGCCTCCTTCGGTCGTGGTGGCGATCTGGGGCATGGAAACGGCCTTTGGCAATTTCATGGGCGACAGCAACGTGCTGAGCGCGATCACGACGCTGGCCTATGATTGCCGCCGGTCCGATTTCTTCAGCCCGCACGCCGTGGCGGCG
>JBBREW010000444.1:0-2622 GCA_038225335.1 Rhodobacterales bacterium | reverse complement strand
GCGCGCGTCCGCGCGGCAGCCCTACACCCCGGTGCAGACGCTGGGTCAGCCGTTCAACAGTCTGGATTATGACGGCTACCGGAACATCCAGTTCAATACCGAACGCGCGCTTTGGGCGGGCACCGATGCGCCCGCGGTCGTCCATGCCTATCATCCGGGCTGGCTGTTCGACACCACCGTCGCCCTGTCAGAGGTGATCGACGGCATGGCGCGGCCGGTCGTCTTCACAACCGAGGATTTCAATTATTTCGGCACGGCAGCCGAAGCGATTGCCAGCGGGCCGGGTCTGCCGGGGATTGCCGGCTTCCGCCTGAATGCCCCCATCAATGCGCCAGACCGGCTGGACGAGGTGGTGTCGTTTCTGGGTGCCAGTTATTTCCGCGCCGTAGGGGCCGGGAATGGATACGGGATCAGTGCGCGCGGCCTTGCCGTGAACACCGCCACATCGGAACAGGAAGAATTCCCCAATTTCACAGCGTTCTGGCTGGAACGGCCGCAGCCGGGTGCGACGGATATCCGCATCTATGCCAAACTTGAAAGCGCGTCTGTCGTGGGGGCCTATCAGTTCACCCTGACGCCCGGAGAGACGACAACCATCGACGTCGTGGCAGAGCTGTTCTTTCGCCGGGATGTCGCACAGCTTGGCATCGCGCCGCTGACGTCGATGTATCTGTTCGGCCTGAATGACCGGGGAACGTTTGATGATTACCGGGCGCGGGTTCACGACAGCGAAGCCTTGGTCATCAATACCGCAGAGCCACCGCTGTTCCGGGTGCTGAACAATCCGCCGCAACTGGCGAATTCCTATTTCAGCGCGCAATCGCCGCAATCCTTTGGTCTGGTCCAGCGGCATCGGGCATTCGACGACTATCTGGACGCAGGTGCGCATTATGAAATGCGCCCATCCCTGATGGTGGAACCTGTGGGCGACTGGGGCGGCGGTATGATCCGGCTGATCGAAATTCCGTCCGATCTGGAAGCGAACGACAACATCGTCGCTTTCTGGGTGCCCGACGGTGCGTTCCGCGCCGGAGAAGGCAAAAGCCTGTCGTATCGCCTGCATTGGGGAATGAACCCGCCGGGGGCCTTGTCAGATTTGGCGCAGGTGTCACGCACCCTGACAGGCAATGGCGGTGTGGCCGGAATCGCCCCCAATACGGACCTGCGCAAGTTTGTCATCGACTTTGAAGGTGCGGCGTTCAGGGAACTTAACCCTGCGTTGCCCGTTAGCGCGGTGATCACAATCAGTGGCGGAACGATCACACAGGAAATTGTGCAGCGGATCGAAGGCGAAGACCAGATGTGGCGCCTCGTGCTGGAAGTGTCTGCCGATAACAATGCGACCGTTGAATTGCGCGCCGGCCTGATGTCGGGCGACACGCAATTGACAGAAATTTGGGTTTATCAATGGCTGAAAGATTGAACGACACTGGCGGACGCGACGTGGTGACATCCTTGCAGGATTTGTCGCCCTATTGCCCGCCGCATGCGCCTTTTCCGATGCCAAGGCAGGCTGTGGAACGGCGCATGAAGGTGCCTGTCGTGACCTTGTTCGCACGTTTGTTCCTGCGGAATGCGTGACCCGCAATCCCATCTGCGCGATGGGTCCACACGATTTTCGCGCTTTGCCGGTCTGCTGTTTGCGGGCCTGTGCGCAATTGCGGCTGCGGCCACGCTGGCACAGACGGGACTGAATACGGGGTTCGACATCTGGGACGCGGCGGCGGTCGTCTTGATCGCGCTGACAACCGGCTGGCTTGCCTGGGGCGCAGCGCAAGCCTTTGTCGGCCTGCGGCCTTTGGCGCCGATGCCACACGTCACTTTGCCCGACGGCCCGTTTCCGGCCACGGCGATTCTAATCCCGATCTGCAACGAAAACCCAGTCGAAGTCTGCGCGCGGATCATGGCGATGAGGCAGTCCTTGCGCGACGCAGGCGTTCCCGCCGATTTTGCGATCCTGTCCGACACCTCTGATCCAGAGGCGCTGCGGCAGGAACAGGCGGCTCTGTCGCCACTGTTCACCGACGCGGGTGCAGAAAACAGGGTGTATTATCGTGTGCGGACCGACCGGCGTGGCCGCAAGGCAGGCAACGTCGAGGATTTCATCCGTAAATCCGGCGGTGCCTATACCTATGTCGTGATGGTGGACGCCGACAGCCTGATGGAAGGCGAGACGATCCGCCATCTGGTCGCCCGCATGGAAGCCGGACCCAAGATCGGTCTGTTGCAGACCTTGCCAAAGATCATGGGTGCCACGTCCCTGTTCGGGCGGGCGATGCAGTTTTCGGCCAGCTTTCATTCTCCGGTCTTTGCCCGCGGGCTTGCGCGCATGCAGGGTCCGGCCGGGCCGTTCTGGGGGCATAATGCGATTGCGCGTGTCAGCGCGGTTGCACAATGCTGCGGGCTGCCCGAACTATCCGGACCGCCGCCCTTTGGTGGGACGATCCTGAGCCATGATTATGTAGAGGCAGCCCTTCTTGGGCGCGGTGGCTGGCGTGTCGAGATGGACCCCCGGATCGGTGGGTCCTATGAAGAAGGTCCCGACAACCTGCTGGCCTTTGCCCGGCGGGATCGGCGCTGGTGCCAAGGCAATCTGCAACATATCCGCCTGCTGGGCGCCCC
>JBBREW010000443.1:0-2635 GCA_038225335.1 Rhodobacterales bacterium | reverse complement strand
GGGCCGGTCGGTGACGGGGCAAAGCGTGTGATCAAGCCGGAACGGGCACCGTCTGTGCCAGCCAGTCAGTCCAATCCGCCTTGGCCCGGTCGGTATAGGCCTTGTAGCGATCCTTGCGCCCCCGGCGTCCGCCCTTGATGCCCGCGACATCCAGCGGTGGAAACAGCCCGAAGTTCACGTTCATCGGCTGGAACGTCTTTGCATCCGCCCCGCCGGTGATGTGGCTGACCAGCGCGCCCATGGCGGTTGTGGCCGGCACAGGCGGCAGGGTGATGCCATGCGCCTCTGCCACGGCAAGCCGCGCGGCCAACAGACCCATGGCGGCACTTTCAACATAACCCTCGACGCCGGTGATCTGCCCGGCAAAGCGGATGTTGGGCCGGGATTTCAACCGCATCTGGTGATCCAGCAGGGTCGGCGCGTTGATGAATGTATTGCGGTGGATCCCGCCAAGACGGGCAAACTCTGCCTCTTCCAGACCGGGGATCATTTTCAGAACCGTCTTTTGCGCCCCGTATTTCATCTTGGTCTGGAAACCCACGATGTTGAACAGCGTCCCCAGCGCATTGTCGCGGCGCAACTGCACCACCGCATAGGCCTTTGTCGCGGGATCATGGGCATTGGTCAGACCCACGGGTTTCATCGGACCGAACCGCAGGGTTTCGCGCCCCCGTTCGGCCATCACCTCGATCGGCAGGCAACCATCGAAATAGCCTGCGGTTTCACCCTCTTTGAACTCTGTCTTCTCGGCGGCCAGCAGGGCGTCGATGAAACCCTCGTATTGGTCCTTGGTCATCGGGCAGTTCAGATAGGCCGTGCGCTCGTCCTCTGTCTCGCCTTTGTCATAGCGGGACTGTTTCCACGCCACGTCCATATTCACACTGTCCGCATAGACGATGGGGGCGATGGCATCAAAGAACGCAAGGCTGTCCGCCCCGGTTTCTGCCTTGATCGCCTCTGCCAGCGCACCGGATGTCAGCGGTCCGGTCGCGATGATCCACTGGCCGCTGTCGGGCAGGGCGGTGATTTCTTCGTAAGATACGGAAATACGAGGATGGGATTTCAAAGCAGCGGTCACGCTGGCGGCAAAAGGATCGCGGTCCACCGCCAGCGCGCCACCCGCGGGCAGGCGATGTTCGGCCGCCATGCGCATGATCAGACCATCCGCCTGACGCATTTCCCAATGCAGCAGGCCAACGGCGTTCTGTTCGTGGTCATCCGACCGGAACGAATTGGAACAGACCATTTCCCCCAGATCGCCGGTGCGATGGGCAAATGTGCCGACCTTTGGCCGCATTTCATGGATGACGACGGATAAACCAGCTTCGGCTGCCTGCCAGGCCGCCTCTGACCCGGCCATGCCGCCGCCTACGATGTGCAATTGATGTGTCATGACCGCGATGTAAGACACCGCGGGCCGATTTGCAAAGGGTCAGAACCGCGGCAGGGATTCGAATGCGGACCGGGTGCCAAAGGTCGTGCCGCGCGACGCGCCAAAGGCCACGCTGGCCCCGATGCCGACAAAGGTGTCCACATCCTCGACACCGGCGAAATCCTCGCGGGTTGATCCGATTTTTGCATAGAACTTGGGCCCGCGCGCCATTTCATACTGTGCGCCGATGCTGATCTGGCTGTTGGTCTGGTCGTTGCCGGTCAGCAGGTCAAACCCGGCAATGGCGGAAAAGCCACGGGCAAGGGCATATTCACCGTCGACGCCAGCCACCGTATAGGTGTCTTCGCCGTCCAACCGTCCAAGGTAGCCACCCACATCACCGCCCATGAAAGTGGTGCCGCCTTCGACGCCAAAGATGGTGTTGGTGAACACGGCGCCGGTCGTGTCTTCGATACTGTCGGCGGCCGAAAAGATGCCGACAGAGGCCAGATCATCAAGATGATATGTGGCATGCAACGTCGCATTGGCTGCGGTCGTGCCGACGTTTTCCAATTTGTAGGCCGATACGTTCAGTGCCACGCTGAAGTTGCGCAAGAACCCGTATTCCAGACCGCCCGTATAGGTCGTCCCGCCAAAGTCGCTGCCATCGGTGGGGGCATTGTATTCGATCCCGACGGACCCGCCGGTAAAGCCTTGCGCCGTGGCTGTGGTGGACGCAACCGCCAGAATGGCGGCAGCGAGTGCTGCTGTATATGTCATTGAACCGCCTCGTTCGTGTATGTGGTGAGGGTTTGGTCCCTCTTGCCAGCAAAACTACGCGAAATTGGCGGATTCGACAACGGGTCAGGTCCGGATCGGCGTCATTGCGCCTCTGTCGGGCCGGGCTCTGTGTCTTCTGCGTCACCCTGATCGGCGATCCACGCGACGCTCACGACCTCTTCGCCGCGTGCGGTATCAAACACCTTGACCCCGCCAGCGCCCCGCGACCGGAAACTGATCCCATCGACAGGCACCCGGATGGATTGCCCGGTTGATGTAACCAGCATGATCTGGTCCGACAGATCGACCGGGAAGGAGGTCACAAGAGCACCGCCTCGCATCGCCTTGTCCATCGCCGTGACACCCATGCCGCCGCGTCCGCGGACCGGATAATCATGGCTGGAACTCAGCTTGCCCGACCCCTTGGAGGTGATCGTCAGGATCAGGTTTTCCGCTGCCGACATTTCGGCATAGCGGTCCTGA
>JBBREW010000442.1:0-2641 GCA_038225335.1 Rhodobacterales bacterium | reverse complement strand
TCCCATGGCGGCGCATTGGCGGTGGCGGATATGGTCGCCTTTCGGCAACCCGAGGCCAACGTGATTTTTGTGACCGATACCAGCTTCTTCAGCGACGGGTCGATCTTCCGCCACAGCGCCGCCGTGCGCCTGATGCTGCGCAGCGAAACGCCGCCAGAAGAACTGGCGACGATCGTTGCCCATTATGGATCGCGGTCAGCCGCGGCCATGCGCTAGATCGAAATCCGGCCATGGGTTGACGGGAATGATCCGGTAGGGATTCACGGTATCGTGGCTATAGTGATAGTGCCGCACGATGTGATCCATGTTCACCGTATCGGCCACGCGGCCATCGGGCGTTTGCCATTGGTACAATTCGCGCGTGAACCCCCACAGGTTGGGGTAATCGCGGATAAAGGCCCGGTTGCACTTGAAATGCGTGTGATACACGTTGTCGAACCGCACCAGCGTCGTCCACAACCGCCAGTCGGCCTCTGTGATGCGGTCGCCGGTCAGATAGCGGCGTTCCCCAAGGATGCCTTCCAGCCAGTCCAGACTGTCGAACAATGGCATGACTGCATCGTCATAGGCGGATTGCGTCGTGGCAAAGCCCGCCTTGTAGACGCCGTTGTTCACCGTGTCATAGACCCTGTCGTTGATGTCTGCGATGGCATCGCGCAGATCGGTCGGCCAATAGTCGTCGGTATTGCCGGTCAATCCGTCAAAGGCGCTGTTGAACATGCGGATGATCTCTGACGATTCGTTGGACACGATCCGGCCCTGTGCCTTGTCCCACAACAGCGGCACGGTGACATGGCCGGTCATGTCGGGCGTATCCTTCAGATAGACCTCCCGCAGAAAATCGGCACCGAACAGCGCGTCGCCCGTGGCACCGGGGTAATCGGCGGCCAGGGTCCAGCCTTCGGACAGCATTTCAGGGTGGACGACGGATACGGTGATATGGTCCGTCAGTTCCTTGAGCATGCGAAACACCAGCGTCCGGTGTGCCCAAGGGCAGGCAAGGCTGACATAAAGGTGGTAACGCCCGCTTTCCGCCTTGAAACCGGCCTCGCCTGAGGGTCCGGCTGTGCCATCGGCGGTGATCCAGTTGCGAAAACTGGCCTCGTCCCGTTCGAATTTGCCACCGCTGTCGTCGGTGTCATACCATTTGTCTTGCCATTGTCCGTCGACCAGCAGGCCCATTGCGTGTTTCCTTCGTCCATGTGTTGTGGGTCAACAGATAGGGCCGATGCCCCACCCGCCAATCCGCAGCCTGCGCGCATCGTCTGTGCGCCTGCGGCAGATCGCCCGCCACCACGGGGCCGGGAGCGGATGATCCGATTATCGTTTGCCCCCGGCGATGCACGCCCCTATACGCAGGGCAGACGACGCCCGTAACGGGGCCAGAGTGGTTGGTGGCACGGTGGTTGACCCTGACGGGGACCCGGTTGCCATATCGTCAACGCCAGCCCCGCGGCCCCATTCGCCATGCCCGGAGACTGCCCGATGCTGCCCAAACCCGCCACCGCCCAGCCGCTGATGTGCCGTTGCTCTGATCTGGCCAGAACGTTTTCCATACTGGGGACCGCATCATGAAGACGGGCGTGATGATCTGCGGCCACGGGTCGCGCAGCCAGTCCGCCGTGGACGAATTCGCAACCCTTGCGCAGTCCTTGCCGGGGTGGTTGCCGGATGACTGGATGGTGGATTACGGCTACCTTGAATTTGCCAATCCGGTCATCCGTGACGGCCTTGACCGTCTGCGGACCGCAGGCTGCGACCGGATTCTGGCGGTGCCGGGCATGCTCTTTGCCGCCATGCACGCCAAGAATGACATTCCGACGGTCCTGAACACCTATGCGGCGCAGCACGCTATCCCCGTGCAGTATGGCAGAGAGTTGGGAGTCGACCCCAAGATGATCGCCGCCGCCGCCGCCCGCGTCCAGGAGGCCGTGGACCGCGCCAATGTGAAACACGGTCCCATGGCGCTGCACGATACCTGCCTTGTGGTGATCGGGCGCGGTGCATCGGACCCGGATGCCAATGGCAATGTGGCCAAGATCGCGCGCATGATTGCCGAAGGCATGGGGTTCGGCTGGCACGAGGTCGGCTATTCCGGTGTCACATTCCCGCTGGTGGAACCCTGCCTGCAACACGTCGTGCGGCTGCCCTACCGGCGCGTCATCGTGTTCCCCTACTTCCTGTTCTCTGGCATCCTGATCGACCGGATCTACGGGTTCACCGACCGCGTGGCCGCCGCCAACCCCGATATCCAGTTTGTCAAAGCAGGCTATCTTGGCGATCATCCACAGGTGCTGGCGACCTTTGCCGAACGGGTCATGGATGCGGCCAGCGCCGTGCCGCCGCCCAACTGCGGTATCTGCGGGTATCGCAGTCAGGTGCTGGCACTGGCCGACGGACAGTCCCGCCAGATCAGCGCCGCCGACCGCGCCCATCCGGCCTTTGGTGCTGCACCGCCTGCACTTTGCGTCATGTGCAAATACCGCACGCGGGTGCTGGGGTTCGAATCAGAGGTCGGCGCCGTGCAGGAAAGCCATCACCACCACGTCGAAGGTCAGGGCGCCAATGCGCCGGGATCGAACGTCGCGGACTGCAAGCTGTGCGACACCTTTTGCACCGGCCTTTGCCGCCTGACGCCGCT
>JBBREW010000441.1:0-2641 GCA_038225335.1 Rhodobacterales bacterium | reverse complement strand
GCCGTGACCGAGGCCGGGATCACCCTGCAGGGTGGCAGCGCCATTGCCGCCGATGTCGTGCTGCTGGCGGCGGGGGTGGTGCCGAATGACGCCTTGGCCAGCGCCGCAGGTCTGGCCACGGCCAATGGCATTGTCGTGGACGACCGCTTGCGCACTACCGATCCTGACATTTCAGCCTTGGGCGATTGTGCCGTGTTTCCCGACCCCGCCACGGGGCGCGCCGTGCGGCTGGAAAGCGTGCAGGCTGCAACGGACCATGCCCGTCTGATCGCCCGGCGGTTGACGGGGGGGGCGGACGCCGCCTATGCCGCCGTGCCGTGGTTCTGGTCCGATCAGGCAGAGGCAAAGTTGCAGATCGCGGGCCTTGCCACGCCTCAGGACGATGCGGTGGCCGGGCCTGACGGGACCGTCTGGCGTTTCGCCGGGGATCGCCTGTCGGCGGTTGAAACGGTGAACAATGCAAGGACCCACATGCAGGCGCGCAAACGCCTTGCCGGGCCGCCCGTGGACAAGGCCGCGCTGATGGCTGCCGCCTTTGATCTGACGGCCGCGTGATGGCCCAGCGCCGGAAAGGACGTCCATGACACAGCCGACCATCATCCTGATCCCCGGTCTGATCTGTGACCGCACGGTCTGGGACCCCTTTGTGGACCATCTTGGTCCGGGGTGCGTCATCGCCGATCTGACCACGCAGGATGACCTGACCGAAATGGCCCGCGATTGCCTGTCGCTGTCGGATGGTCGCCTGCGGGTGGCGGGTCATTCGATGGGGGCGCGGGTCGCGCTGGAAATGGCGCGGTTGGCGCCGCAGCGGATCGACCGTCTGGCCCTGCTGGACACCGGCATCCACCCGCTGGCCGAAGGCGAGCGTCCAAGGCGGGACGCCATCGTGGCCTTTGCCCGCGCGGAAGGGATGCAGGCCTTGTGTGATCGCTGGCTGCCGGGGATGGTCCATCCGGACCGGCTTGGTGATGCGGCGCTGATGGACGCGCTGACCGCCATGGTGCTGCGTCAGACCCCGGACATCCACGCGCGACAGATCACTGCCTTGGTCAACCGCCCGGATGCGGCCACCTATCTGCCGCAGATCACCTGCCCGGTGCTGCTGATGGTCGGACGGCAGGATGCATGGAGCCCGGTCGCCCAACACGCGGACATGCTGGCCCTGCTGCCCGATGCCCGGCTTGTGGTGATCGAGGACGCAGGACACTTTGCCCCTGTCGAACGCCCCGCCGCGACCGCGGCGGCCCTTGTCCCCTTTCTGACCAAGGAGAGTGTCTGATGCCCCCCATCAAATCCCGTGCCGAGGGCGACAAGATCCCGCAGACGCCGTTGTTTGACCGCGACCGCGCGACGGCGGGTTATGCCATCAACAAGATGGCCAACGGCCTCTCGCAACCGGACAACCGTGCGGCGTTCAAGGCCGACGAGTCCGCCTATATCGACCGCTACGGCCTGACCCCCGACCAGAAGGCAGCCGTCATGGCCCGCGATTGGGAAGAAATGATGCGTCTTGGCGGCAATCTTTTTTACATCCTCAAGATCTCTGCCGTGGACCCGGTGCCGATCACGCAGATCGGGGCCGCACAGGCGGGCATGAGCCACGAGGATTTTCTGTTTCAGCGGCTGGGGAAAAAGTAGAATGGCGAAAATCATCGGCGGTCTGGGCACCAGCCACGTCCCATCCATCGCAGCGGCCATCGACAAGGGGCTGGCCGACAGCCCCGCATGGAAACCGCTGTTCGACGGTTATATCCCGGCAAAGCAGTGGGTGGCGGATCACAAACCCGATATTGCGGTCGTAATTTTCAACGATCACGGCAATGCGTTCTTTCTGGACAAGATCCCGACACTGGCTGTCGGTGTGGCGGACCGGTACCGGCCCATCGACGAAGGCTGGGGCCCGCGCCCGGTGCCCGATTTCATGGGGGCGCAGGACTTTGCCTGGCATCTGGTGGACACCATGGTGACCGAACATTTCGATCCTTTGGTGTGCCGTGAACTGGATGTGGATCACGGGTTGCAGGTGCCGATGGAACTGTTCTTTGGCCGGCCAGAGGCCTGGCCGGTCAGGATCGTGCCCATTCTGGTCAATACGATCCAGTATCCGATCCCGACGCCGCAGCGCATGTGGCAGTTGGGGCAAACCCTGCGCCGCGCCATCGCAAGCTGGGACACCGACGAAACGGTGGCGATCCTTGGCACCGGCGGGTTGTCGCACCAGTTGCAGGGCAGCCGTGCCGGGTTCATCAATGCACCCGCTGATCAGGCATGGCTGGCAGAGATCGGCAGCAATCCGCAGAAATACCGCGACATGACCCGCGAGGATTACGTCGAGGTGTTCGGGTCTGAGGGGGCGGAGCTGATCATGTGGCTGGTGATGCGGGGCGCGATGAACGAAAGCGTCCGCACCGTCCATTCGCATTACTATTCCCCCGCATCAATGACCGGCACCGGCATGGTCGTTCTGGAAAATGTGGGGACGTGATGTATTTTCTGATGCAGTGCGCGCATCATGCGGGCATGGACGATCGCCGTGATGCCCTGCGCGCGGATCACCGGGCGTGGGTCGCATCGGGCGGCAACGGCCTTGCCCGCGTGCTGGTCGGCAGTGCGACACAGGCGGGCGACGGCACGCCGC
>JBBREW010000440.1:0-2647 GCA_038225335.1 Rhodobacterales bacterium | reverse complement strand
GCAGGGGTCCCGGCGCAGCACAGGTGATTGGGCCGGAGGTGATCCGGCCCGGTTTGCCATGGGATTGCAGAGGGTGGCTGGCGTTGGATCAGCGGCCGCATTTTGTCGTTGCCTGAAATTAAGGCAGTCCGGTGGGTGACTGGTGGCTGGCCCCACACTATCAAATGTTATCTGCGGGTTACGGGGCGTCCTTGTTCACCCTTGGCCCCAATCCGCACCGGTCATGCCCGATCAGAGGGCGGATTTCGGTCATTCCGGACGGGCCATCTTGACGGCACCCGCCATTACGGGACAGCATGACACCACATACGGCTGAACGCCGACCGGCATCCGCGCCCCGACCCGAACATCAGTTGTCTGATGCCTTTGGGGCGGGGCTTTTTCGTTGAGGGACCGACGTGAAACGCACCATCGCCATCGGAATCCTGTTTTCGCGCAGCGGCCCCTATGCCCGCATCGGCGGCGCGTGCCGCACCGGTGCGCTGAACGCCATCGCGCGGATCAACGCAGACCCCCGGCGGCGCATCACGCTGGCCGCGGTGGACCGCGATCCGGGCGGCAATGTGGACCGCTATGCGCCGCTGTGTCAGGAAATCCTGCGCGACACACCCGCCCGCCATATCGTCGGATGCGTTACCTCCTCCAGCCGCAAGGAGGTCATTCCGACGCTGGAAAAATGCGACGGCACCCTGTGGTATCCGGTCCCCTATGAAGGGTTCGAGGCATCGGACCGGGTCGTCTATCTGCATGCCTGCCCGAACCAGCATCTGCTGCCGCTGCTGGACTGGACCTTTCCGACCTATGGCCAGCGCGGTTATCTGGTTGGGTCCAACTATATCTGGGGCTGGGAAATGAACCGTCTGGCGCGCGACCGCATCCATGCGGCGGGCGGACAGGTGCTGGGAGAGCGGTATCTGCCGATGGGGTCCGTCGATGTGGACCGCATGATCGACGAGGTTCAGGCGACAGCGCCGGATTTCATCCTCAATTCCCTGATCGGGCCGTCATCCTATGCCTTTTTGCGCGCCTATGCGCAGCTTGGTGCGGCAGACGCGCGGTTCAGGCCCGACTGCTGCCCGGTGCTGTCGTGCAACATGACCGAATGTGAACTGGCCGACATCGGTCCCGGTGCCGAAGGTCTGGTCGCGGCAGGCCCCTATTTCCGCGCGGTGGACAGCCGGTTCGGCAGCAGCCACGAGGCCGCAGCGGACCGGGCGGTGCAGGCGCTGGCCGATCTGCTGGACGCGGACCCCGCCGCCAACGATGCGCCGATCACCACAACCCTTGCAAGTGCGGCGGGACGCGCCAGCGGGATCGACGCGCAGACCCACCACATGACCCAGCCTGTGCTGATCGCGCAGGTGCGGCAGGGTGCATTCGTGCTGTGCCATGATGCGGGTGCGCGTCCCGGCGATCCCTATCTGACCGGGGCCGTTGCCGCCCAGCGGTCCCCGGCCCTGCGGGTGGTCTCATGACCGGGCGGGTGGTCTCGTGACCGGGCGGATGCAGATCGCCGATCTGGGCGGGGCGCAGGCGATCATCCTGCACCGGCCCCACGACGTTGTCACCGCCCTGACGCGCCAGTTGCAGGCCGTCGGTCTGCGGGTGTCGACCTGCTGGCCTGAATTGTCCCCGGCGGCACTGGCGGCGGATTTCGTGTTCTTTGACGCGGATATGGGGTTTGATGCGCAGTTTCCATGGGCACGCGGTGCAGCCCCGATGCCCCTGATCGCGCTTATCGGATCAGAGGCACCGGGGCGCATCGACTGGGCGCTGTCCACCGGGGCCAATGCGCAATTGCTTAAACCTGTGGGTGGCAGCGGTGTTTACAGTGCCCTTTTGATCGCGCGCCACGCCTTTGCGGCCCGCAGCAGCCTTGCGGCAGAGGTGGCGGACCTGCGCCGCAGGCTGGGTGAGCGCCAGACCGTCGTGCGCGCCGTGATCCAGCTGACGCGGACCTGCGGATCAGAGGATGCGGCCTATGCCGCGTTGCGCGCCCTTGCGATGGATGCCCGCATCGGGCTGGAGGAGGCGGCGGCACAGGTGTTGGCGCGCGGTCCCCTGCAGGACCAGCCCCGTGGCGGCGTCGCGTGACGGTGCACCCTGCCCTGTCGCCGCGTGGCCCTGACGGCGTCTGGCGCAGGTTGCGGCGCAGGCCGCTGGCCCTGTGCGGCATGGCGCTGGTCGTGCTGATCGTGGGGGCCGCCGTTCTGGCCCCCTGGATCGCGCCGCATGACCCCTTTGTGCAGCATTTCGACGGTCTGACCCTGTTCGGCGAACCCCTGCCACCGGGCGGTGACTATCTGCTGGGCACCGACCTGCTGGGGCGTGATCTGTTCAGCCGCCTGCTGTACGGGGCGCGGACGTCACTGATCATCGGGGTTGTGGCGAATGGCATCGCCTTGCTGATCGGCACGGTGATCGGTCTGACGGCGGGATTTTTCCAAGGCTGGATCGGTGCCGTGCTGATGCGGTTCACCGATCTGATGATGGCGTTTCCGGCGCTGTTGCTGGCGATCTGCCTTGCGGCGGTGTTGCAGCCGTCGTTGTGGATCGTGGCCTTTGTCATCGCAATGGTGAACTGGGTGCAGACGGCGCGGGTCATCTATACCGAAACCTCGGCCCTCGCGGCCCGCGATTTCATCGC
>JBBREW010000439.1:0-2656 GCA_038225335.1 Rhodobacterales bacterium | reverse complement strand
GCATCACGGCAAATTTGGCTTGCCTCGGCCGCAGGGGCATGCAATCTCACATCAACCGGCGTGAAGAGTTCGACTGCGCTCTCTCCGGTTTGCCGCCAGACACCGCTTGGTCGCCACGTCGTGCAACAGCATGATCGCGATGACCCCCAGCGCAACAAAGCCAAGGGCTTGACGGAAGTTCATTCATGAGATCATCAAAGTCACGGTCGCGGGGCAACAAGAACCGCAACACGAACCGTCCGACGGGCGGCAACATCATCAACAGGGTCTTCGACAGCTCTGGTCCTGATGGAAAAGTGCGCGGAACGCCCCAGCAAATCATTGAAAAATACAATCAGTTACATCGCGATGCGCAGCTGTCCAACGACCGCGTGAACGCTGAAAACTTTGCCCAGCATGCCGAACATTACCTGCGGCTGCTGGCCGAAGCACAGCGCGAAGTCGACAAGCAGCGCGAAGAACAAGAAGAACAGAACCGTGCCCGGCAAGCGGAACGCGACCGGGAACGCAACGAACAAGAAGAGCTGAACCGCGTCCGTCAGGCCGAACGCGACCGCGAACGGGCGGAACACGACGAACAGAATCGGGCCCGGCAGGCGGATCGCGACCGGGAACGCAACGAACGTCTGCGCGCGCAGGAACGCGATGCGAACGGCATGGACACCGCACAACCCGCGGCATCCGCCGCTGACGAACCCGACGCGCCAAGTGGTCTGGTCGACACGCCAGAGGCGCGCCGGACCGACAATGCCCCGCAACAGGACGCTGCACCCGCAGCCGCCAACGATGCCCCTGCCGCAGCACCGCGCGCCCGCAAACCGCGCGCGCCCCGCAAGCCCCGGCCCAAACCCGAAGGCGAGGCAGTCCCGGCTGCCCCGCGTGGCGGCGACACGCCGGACTGATCGGTCAAGGCGTAACATTGCGGCAAGGCAGATCATCCTGCCTTGCCGCCTGATTGCCTCAGGCGCGCGGCGCGGGTGTCAGCGACCGGGTCAGTGCACAGAATTGTTCCAGCCCGATTTCTTCGGCCCGCGCTGTTGGCGCGATACCAACGGCGTTCAGGTGATCCTCGATACCCGGCCCCAGCGGCTTCAGCGCGGATCGCAGCATCTTGCGCCGCTGGTTGAATGCGGTGGCGACGACCCGGTTCAGCATGGCCGCGTCCGCCGGATAACGGGGTGCCGGCAGGGCTGTCAGGTGCACCACGGCGGAACTGACCTTGGGCGGGGGGGTAAAGGCCTCTGGCGGCAGGTCCATGACGATGCGGGCATCGGTGCGCCAATGCACCAGCAAGGCCAGCCTGCCATAGGCGTTATCGCCCGGCATGGCCACGATGCGCTGTGCGACCTCGCGCTGGAACATCAAGGTCAGACTGACCCAGAAGGGCGGCCAAACCGGGGGTGACAGCCAGCGCACCAGCAATTCGGTGCCGATATTATAGGGCAGGTTGGCCGCGATCCGGATCGGCGCGGTCAAAAGCCCCGCGACATCCACCTCCAGTGCGTCGGCGTTCAGCACGTCCAGCTGCCCCGGATAGCGCGCCGCGATCTCTGCCAGTGCTGCCATGCAGCGGGGGTCCTTTTCGATCGCCAGAACGCGCCGCGCGCCTTCGGCCAGCAGGCCCCGCGTCAGACCGCCGGGACCGGGGCCGATTTCCAGAATATCGGACCCTTTCAGATCGCCCGCCAGACGCGCGATCTTGGCGGTCAGGTTCAGATCCAGCAGGAAATTCTGACCCAGCGCCTTCTTGGCCGCGATGCCGTGGGTTGCGATCACATCGCGCAACGGGGGCAGGTTGTCGATCTGGCTCATGGTCTCGCTTTTTCCCAAATACTCCCGCCGGAGGCGTCGACGCCGCCACGCGCTCTGGCGCAGGCCATCTGATGCGCCATGTTCAGGGCCGCGATCATCGAGGTCGCATCCGCGATCCCGCGTCCGGCGATGTCAAAGGCCGTGCCGTGATCGGGCGAGGTGCGCACGAAGGGCAACCCCAGGGTCACATTGACACCGCCCGCGAAATCAATCGTCTTGATCGGGATCAGGGCCTGATCGTGATACATGCATACTGCGGCATCATAGCCCGCCCGGGCGGTCGCGTGAAACATGGTGTCGGCGGGCATCGGGCCGGTCAGGCGCATCCCCTGTCCGCGCAGCTCCTCCAGCACCGGACCGATCAATTGTTGTTCCTCTTGGCCCATCTTGCCGTCTTCGCCCGCGTGGGGGTTCAGGCCCGCTACGGCGATGTGGGGGCTGGTGATGCCGAAATCGCGGATCAAGGCGGCGTGGGTGATGCGCAGTGTGCTGTGCAGCACCTGTGCCGTCAGCGCCTGTGGCACCTGTGACAGCGGGATGTGGATCGTGGCGGGCACGACGCGCAGCGCGGTGCAGGCCAGCATCATCACCACAGGCACATCGCCCGCCAGTGCGGACAGGTATTCCGTGTGACCGGGATAGGCGAACTGCGCCCCGTCGATCAGCGCGGCCTTGTGGATGGGCGCTGTGCAAAGGGCGCGGGCCTGTCCACGGCTGACCAGATCGACACCCATCGCGATGGCGTCGATCACGCCCTGTGCGTGACGGGGGTCGGGACGGCCAGCGACGGCCGGTGATCCCATGTCCCGGACCAGCACCGGCAGGGCATCGGGGCAGGGCCCAC
>JBBREW010000438.1:0-2667 GCA_038225335.1 Rhodobacterales bacterium | reverse complement strand
CACCCTGATGCAGCCCCTGATTCCAGAAATTCACCGCATAGCGCGACAGGATGGCAAAGACCGATCCCACAAGGCACAGGATGCTGGTCAGATCGGCTGCGGTATCCGCATCCTCGATCGCGGCCCACAGGGCGATATAGCCCAGATAGAACAGGAACAGGATCAGGAACGACGTCAGCCGCGGGTCCCACGCCCAATAGGTGCCCCACATCGGGCTGCCCCAGATCGCACCCGTCACCAGCGCGATCACGGTCATGGCCAGCCCCACCGGGGCTGCGGCGCGGGCCGCAAGCGCGCTGACGTGGTGCCGCCGGATCAGCCAGATCAAGGACGCGACGAGCATCATGAACCAGGCATTGATCGCCATCAGCGCAGAGGGGACGTGCAGATAGATGATCTTGACCGTCGATCCCTGCCGGTTTTCATCCGGGGTGAAAAAGAACCCCCAGATCAGACCCACGACCAGACAGGCCGCAGCGATGCCAAAGGCGGCG
Source organism: Rhodobacterales bacterium (assembly GCA_038225335.1). Classification (GTDB taxonomy): domain Bacteria; phylum Pseudomonadota; class Alphaproteobacteria; order Rhodobacterales; family Rhodobacteraceae; genus Loktanella. The sequence goes on along the minus strand of JBBREW010000438.1, from coordinate 2,173 downwards.
CGTACGACAGGTGCGGTCCAATCCATGAACCGCCTTGGATTTGCATATTCCCACATCGACATGTGTCATCCCTATCCCGGCGCCGGACGCGCCTCAATCCCCGATCACCGCAGGTTGATGCGCAATACCGCCGCAGCCGCAAAGGGCAGCAGGGCAAAACACCCCAGCGTGATCGCGGCCAGCAGGATCAGCGGTGTGGTGGCCCCGGTGCCATCGACGCCCCGCCGCACGGACTCTGCCCCGAAGATCAGCGTCGGCACATAAAGCGGCAGCACAAGCAGCGACAACAGCAACCCGCCCCGCCGCAGGCCCACGGTCAAGGCAGCCCCGAAACTGCCGATCATCGACAAGGCCGGCGTGCCAAGCGCCAGACTGACCAGCACATACCCGTAAGCGGCGGGGGCCATGTTCAGAAAGAACCCCAGCAGCGGTGCCACCAGCGTCAAAGGCAGGCCCGTCGTGATCCAATGGGCCAAGGCCTTGACCAGGGCGACCCCTTCCAGCGGCAGCGGCGCGGTGGCCAGCAGCGCCAGTGATCCATCCTCGAAATCCAGCGCAAAGATGCGGTCCAGCGACAGCAGCGCCGCCAGCAAGGCCGCGACCCACAGGATGCCCGGTGCGATCAGCGCCAGAGTGCTGCGGTCAGACCCCACGCCAAAGGGCACCAGCACCACAACGATCAGGAAAAACGCCAGACCCAGTCCGAACCCGCCGCCCGCGCGCACCGCCAAGGCAAGATCGCGCCACAGCAACGCCTTCACAGGAACGCCTCGTCCGATCCGCCACCGGCGTCATGGGCGGCGACAAAGGGCGTCAGGTCCAGCGTGGGTGCATCAAGGCCAAGGTCGATATGCGTGGCAATCACGGCACAGCCACCCTGCGCCAGATGCACGTCACGCATCCATGCAGCGAACATCCGCACTGAAAAGGCATCAAGGCTGACCGTCGGTTCGTCCAGAAACAGCACCTTGCGCCCGATCACCGCCAGCCGCGCCAGCCCCAGACGCCGTTTCTGACCCGCGGACAGGGTCCCCGCCAGACGGTGTTTCAACGCGGTCAGATCAAAGGCCGCATAGGCCGCATCATCCACCGCGCGGTCGTGGACCTGCGCCCAGAATTGCAGATTTTCCGCAACGGTCAGGGCCGTCTTGACCCCGTCCGCATGGCTGGCATAGGCGCTGACACCCTCGGGGCAGGTCACTTCACCGGCGATGGGCGGCTGCAATCCCGCCAGCGTGCGCAGCACCGTCGTCTTGCCCACGCCGTTCGGTCCCCGCAGGATCAGGGCAGTCCCCGCCGCCACGTCAAAGCTGAGGCCTTGGACGACAGGCACGCCCCCCCGCGCACAGGCAAGGTCACGCACCGAAAGCATCACCGTCAGACCGGAAACAGGGCCAGCGCGACCCGCCGTCCCTCGCTCAGCAGAATGTTGTAGGTGCGGCAGGCGGCGGGCGATGCCATCGTCTCGACGCCCAGCCCTGCGGCCTCCAGCGTGCGGCGAAAATCGGCGGGCGGATGGGCAATGTCGGCACCGGTGCCCACAAAGACCACATCGACGCGGCCCGCCTCTGCGATCAGGCTTGCGGTGTCGTCATAACCACCCCAGCTTGCGATGCCCGACGGGGTGACGGTGACCGGACCCTCGATCACCTTGCCGCCGATGCGGAAAAATCCCGGACCATAGCCGTCGATGGGGCGCGCGTTGTCATAGGTGATTTCGGTCAGGCGCATCCTATTTGCCTTCGACATCGGCATAGCGGCCGACAGTCTTTGGATCGGTCTTGGACCAGTCGCGCTTGACGCCCAACATCAGCACCACGTTCTTGGCGATATAGACCGACGAATAGGTGCCGACCACGATGCCCCAAGTGATTGCAAAGACGAATTCGAAAATCACATCGCCCCCCAGCGCCATCAGCGCGAACAGCGCCAGCAAGGTGGTGCCCGATGTCATCACGGTCCGGCTGAGGGTTTCATTGGCAGAGATGTTCAACACTTCCACCAGTGGCATCACCTTGTATTTGCGTAGGTTTTCCCGCACCCGGTCGAACACGACCACCGTGTCGTTGATCGAATAGCCCACAATCGTCAGCAGCGCCGCGATGATCGCCAGATCGAACTTGATCTGCAAGACCGCAAACAGCCCGATGGTCAGCCCCACATCGTGCATCAG
>JBBREW010000437.1:0-2674 GCA_038225335.1 Rhodobacterales bacterium | reverse complement strand
CGTATGGTGGGTTGGGTTACCCTACGCTTGCGGTTCGGGTGCCCGCAAGACGGCGGGTCCGCGTCGTCAGGGGGCCGAATATGGCAGGGCTCTTGCCCCTGTGCGCAACCCTGCGGTATCAGGGCCGAAATGACGTGTTGAGGGGACGAAAGATGCGCCGTGTTGTCGTTACGGGACTGGGACTTGTCACGCCGTTGGCCGACGGGGTCGAGGCGAGCTGGTCGCGCATTCTGGCGGGTCAGTCGGGGGCTGGCCCGATCAAAGGATTCGACACGACCGGGCTGGTCACGAATTACGCCTGCGAGGTGCCTTTCGGTGACGGGACCGACGGGACATTCAACGCGGACACCTATATGGAGCCGAAAGAACAGCGCAAGGTCGATACCTTTATCCTGTTCGGCATGGCAGCGGCCCAGCAGGCGGTCGAGGATTCAGGCTGGATGCCGACCGACCGCGAAGATCAGGAGCGCACCGGCGTGTTGATCGGATCTGGGATCGGCGGTCTGAATTCCATCGCCAACACGGCCATCATGATGGAAGAAAAAGGCCCCAAGCGGGTGTCGCCCTTCTTTGTGCCGGGGGCGCTGATCAACCTGATTTCGGGTCAGGTCAGCATCCGTTACGGATTCCGGGGCCCCAACCATTCGGTCGTCACCGCCTGTTCGACGGGGGCGCATGCCATCGGTGATGCCAGCCGTCTGATCCAGCACGGCGACGCGGATGTGATGATCGCGGGTGGCGCAGAGGCCGCGATCTGCAAGATCGGCATCGCGGGGTTCAATGCCTGCAAGGCGTTGTCGACGAAATACACCGACGATCCGACCAAAGCGAGCCGTCCCTGGGACACCGCGCGCGACGGGTTCGTCATGGGCGAAGGTGCGGGCATCGTGGTGCTGGAAGAATACGAACACGCCATGGCGCGCGGGGCAAAGATTTACGCCGAGGTGCTGGGTTACGGATTGTCCGGCGATGCGTTCCACATCACCGCACCGCCCCCCGACCACGAAGGGGCCGAACGTGCGATGCGCGCCGCGTGCCGCAACGCGGGGATCACGCCCGATCAGATCGACTATGTCAACGCGCATGGCACATCGACCATGGCCGACACCATAGAGCTGGGCGCAGTCGAACGTATGGTCGGGGCCGAGGCCGCATCCAGATTGTCCATGTCATCGACGAAATCCATGACCGGGCACCTGTTGGGGGCTGCGGGCGCGATCGAGGCGATCTTCAGCATTCTGGCGATCCGCGATCAGGTCGCACCGCCGACGATCAATCTGGACAATCTGGACTGCGACACCGCCGTCGATCTGTGTGCGGACGGCAAGCGCAGCCGCAAGATTGATGTGGCGCTGTCCAATTCCTTTGGATTCGGGGGAACGAACGCCAGTCTGGTTCTGGGACGGCTGCGCTGATGTGGCGTCATGTGGCCGCAAACGGCATCACCTTTCTGATCGTCGCCCTGTTTCTGGTGGCGGGTGTGATCGTCTGGGGCACGCAAAGTTACAAGGAACCGGGGCCGCTGGCCGCAGGGATCTGTCTTCAGGTGCAGCCGGGATCAAACATGCGGCAGGTCAGCGCGCAATTGGAAGACCAAGGCGCGGTGCGGTCGGGTGCGATCTTTCGCATCGGGGCGGATTACGCTGAAAAGTCGCAGGACCTGAAGGCGGGCAGCTTTTTGGTGCCAGAGCAGGCATCCATGGCGCAGATTGTCGATCTGGTCACGACAAGCGGGCAAAGCACCTGCGGCACGGAAGTCGTGTTCCGCGTCGGTGTGCGGCGCAACATGGTCGATGTCCGCGAACTGGACCCCGCCACCAGCCGCTATACCGAAGTGGCATCCTTTGCCCCGGGTGCGGAAGACGTGCCAGAGGTCTATGACACGGTCCGCGCCGCACCGGACACACGGTTCCGGCTGGCGGTTGCCGAAGGTGTGACAAGCTGGCAGGTGGCCGATGCGCTGCGGCAGATCGACATTCTGGACGGCACGATTGCTGAAACGCCGCCGGAAGGCGCCTTGGCCCCCGACAGCTATGCGTTTGTTCCGGGTGCTGACCGCAACGCGATCATCGACCGGATGGCCGCCGCACAGACGCAGATTCTGGCAGATGCCTGGGCCGCACGGGTGGACGGTCTGCCCGTGACGACACCGGAAGAGGCGTTGATTCTGGCGTCCCTGATCGAAAAGGAGACCGGCGTTCCGACAGAGCGTCGGCAAGTGGCCAGTGTGTTCGTGAACCGGATGGAACGGGGCATGCGGTTGCAGACCGATCCGGCGGTCATCTACGGTGTGACGCGGGGCGAAGGCATCCTGAACCGGGGTCTGCGCCGGTCGGAACTGGATACACCGACGCCGTGGAATACCTATGTTATCCCCGGCCTGCCGCCGACACCGATTGCCAACCCGGGGCGCGCCAGCATCGAGGCCGCACTGGACCCGGACACCACCGAGTTTGTGTTCTTTGTCGCTGATGGCACCGGCGGTCATGCCTTTGCCACCAACCTTGACGATCATAACCGCAATGTCGCGGCATGGCGGTTGATCGAAGCGCAGCAGGCGGCAGACGCCCCGACCGACAGCCAGTAAAGCCCCGTTAAGGGCACCGGACCCTGCCCGGACGGGCGGGGTCTGAAATGTTAACCGACCCGCGTCTAGGGTGAACGCGAGCTGGAA
>JBBREW010000436.1:0-2675 GCA_038225335.1 Rhodobacterales bacterium | reverse complement strand
CACCGCGTGCTGGAGGAGATCAGCGCGGGGTTGGTCTGGACTGACCCTGTCGGATCATCAGACCCAAAGGACGTGCAGACCCGCACGCAGGCGATGCTGTTTTCCATCGTCCACGGTTATGTGCAATTGCGGCTGGCGGGTCTGATCGACCCGGATATCGGGATCTTGCAGGTCATGCCTGGCTTTGGCTACGCCTGACGGCACAGCCGGTCGCGATCAGTTCTCGTCTTCCCAGTCAGACCCGATCGCTTCTCTGTGGGCCGCTTTTTCCCGCGCGATCATGCCCTTGATGTCATCCATGTCATCAGATGTTGCCGCGTCGGGGGTGGTATCTGCGGCCTCGACCGGGGTCAGAAGCAGCTTGAAATGGATCGCAAAATGGTCCGACCCGATGTGCGGTTCCCTGCGCATGTCCAGCAGACGGAATTGTGCATCATGGAACAGGTGGTCCAGCGGCCAGCGCATCCACGGCATTGTCGCGCTGAAGGTATTGTAAAACCCGCGTCCGACGCGCGGGTCCAGCAGCCCGGACACCGCCTGAAACCGCCGGGTGGTGATTGACCATGCCACGTCGTTCAGGTCGCCGGACACGATGGACGGCAGGGGATCGTCCCGCGCCTCTATCGCGATGGCGGCCAGTTCGGCGTCGCGGCCTTCGGTGTCCTGCCCCGGCACCGGGGGTTCGGGGTGCACCACATAAAGCCGGAACGCCAACCCGTCCGCCAAGGAGATGCGAGCCCGCAGCGATGGCACGCCGTCCACGACCTTGTCCCGGAACGCCGCGTCTTCCAGCGGCAGGCGGCTGTAAACCCCCATGCCATAACCGGTGTCCAGTGGCATGATCTGCTGGTGCGGATAGATGTCTGACAATTCCGACAGCGCCGCTGCCCATGCGTCATCGATTTCCAGCGCCATCAGCACATCGGGTGTCGTGCGGCGGATCAACCCGATCAAAAGGTGATAGTCGCGGTTGGATTTCTTGACGTTGGCGGCGGTCATGCTGATGGTGCGGTCCTGCGACACGACCTCGTGCGGGCGGGGGCGCAGGGACTGGCGATGCCAGATCGGCAGATAGCGTCCGATATGGAAAAACTGCACCGCGCCACAGATCACCATGAGGCCAGTGATCCAAGGCCACCCGGCCGGGCGGTAATACAGGGCGATGCCCGTCAGAATGACGGCGATCAGCAGGACCTGCTGACGGGGAAAATCCGCGCTTCGGACCATGCCATGCGACACCCGCGACAGCGGAATGGCGGTGAACAACACGACAAGGACCACGCAGATCCACATCACCGAAAGCGCCATCGTCAACAAACCCGGGACTGCCTTATCTTCTGGATCGCCACCTGCCCGCAGCATAGGCAAGTTTGTGACGTCGTGCAGAGGCTTTATGCCCGCAGTGCCCCTTTTCGTTCAGCGGTCGTCAGGATAGAAGGCAGCATGACACAAAACCCGCCCGATCTGCGCCCCGACCTTGCCCGCGCCCGCGTGACCGATGCCCCCCGTCCGGGACAGCCGACCATCGGCATGGTCAGCCTTGGCTGTCCCAAGGCGCTGGTTGACAGCGAACGCATCCTGACGCGCCTGCGCGCCGAAGGCTATGCGATCAGCGCCGACTATCACGGGGCAGAGGCGGTCATCGTGAACACCTGCGGCTTTCTGGACAGTGCCAAGGCCGAAAGTCTGGATGCCATCGGCGAGGCGTTGCAGGAAAATGGCCGCGTCATCGTGACCGGCTGTCTGGGGGCCGACCCCGATTACATCCGGTTGCACCACCCCCGGATTCTGGCCGTCACCGGACCGCAGCAATACGAACAGGTGCTGGATGCGGTGCATCTGGCCGTGCCGCCCAGCCCGGACCCCTTTATCGACCTGCTGCCCGCCCGGGGCGTCAGCCTGACCCCGCGCCATTACAGTTACCTCAAGATTTCAGAGGGCTGTAACCACAAATGCAAATTCTGCATCATCCCCGACATGCGCGGCAAACTGGCATCGCGCCCCGCCCATGCGGTCCTGCGCGAGGCGGAAAAGCTGGTCGCTGCTGGCGTGCGCGAGTTGCTGGTGATCTCTCAGGATACCAGCGCCTACGGTCTGGATCGCAAATATGACCTCAATCCCTGGCAGGGAGGAGAGGTGCGCAGCCACATTACCGACCTGACCCGCGAACTTGGCCAGCTTGGCGCATGGGTGCGGCTGCATTACGTCTATCCCTATCCGCATGTGCGCGATCTGATCCCGCTGATGGCGGACCCCGCAAATGGCGTGCTGCCCTATCTGGATATTCCGTTCCAGCACAGCCACCCCGACGTGCTGCGCCGCATGGCCCGGCCCGCGGCCGGGTCCAGAACACTGGACGAAATCGCGGCCTGGCGCGCGATCTGCCCCGATATCACCCTGCGGTCGACCTTTATTGTCGGCTACCCGGGAGAGACAGAGGCAGAGTTTCAGCATTTGCTGGACTGGATGGATGTGGCGCAACTGGACCGGGTCGGATGTTTTCAATACGAAAACGTGGCAGGTGCGCGGTCAAATGCCCTGCCCGATCACATAGCCCCAGAGGTCAAGCAGGACCGCTGGGATCGGTTCATGGCAAAAGCACAGGCCATTTCTGCCGCAAAACTGGAAGGCAAAGTTGGAAAAGTGCTGGAGGTGATCGTGGACGACATCGACAC
>JBBREW010000435.1:0-2698 GCA_038225335.1 Rhodobacterales bacterium | reverse complement strand
TTCATCCGCGCGCCCAGATCCTCTGGATAGACACCCGTGATGCCGCAGAAATTCGGCGTGCAGCCGATATGGACATAGGGCCCCGCCGTCTGGCTGGGGCTTTCGCGGTGACGGTTCAAAGGTTGCACCATGGTCAAAGTCCCTCTGGCCGGGTTTCAAAGGTGGTCTGTCGGCGGCCGCGCAGGACGATATCGAACTGATATGCCAACGCATCCATCGGCACCGTGCGCGCCATGTCCAAAGGCGCGATCAGCGACGCCACCGCATCGGGGTTCCGGATCGTGCCGACGATCGGACACAGCGCGATCAGCGGATCACCCTGAAAATACATCTGCGTGATCAACCGCTGGGCAAAGCTGTGCCCAAAGACGGAAAAATGGATATGCGCCGGACGCCAGTCGTTCATGCCATTGGGCCAAGGGTAAGGCCCCGGCATGATCGTGCGGAATTCATAGCTGCCGTCCGCATCGGTGATGACCCGCCCGCAACCGCCGAAATTGGGGTCCAGCGCCGCGACATAGCCTTCCTTCTTGTGGCGATACCGCCCGCCCGCATTGGCCTGCCACACTTCGACCAGCGCGCCGCCCACGCCGCGCCCGAATTCATCCTGCACCCGTCCATGTACCACGATGCGCGGACCGATGGCGCTTTCACCGGTAAAGTTGTGGATCAGATCGTTGTCCTGCGGTCCCAGGATCCCGTGGCCAAAGGTCGGCCCGGTGATCTCTGATGCGCTGGTGGGGAACGACAGCAAGGCCGCCTGCGGCGACCGCTTGACGCTGGTCTTGTAAGGCGGGTGATAGGGGGCGGGGTGCCACTCCCGGTCCCGCGCGACGAACCCGCCTTGGGTGCCTGCCGCTGTTGCTGGTGTCTTGTCCATCTGATCCGCCTTTACCGTCATATCGTCCTGCATCCTGTCGTGGCTGCGTCCCTGCGCGGGGGGGCGCATCCGCCGCGCCCCTGCCACCGCGCGGTGGGGCCATGTGGCGTTAACCCATTGGTACGGGCTGCGATTCTTTTACATAATATGTATCGCATGCGATACATCGCAGCATAGGGCACCATCACACACCCCCGCCCGCTGGTCCGAAATCCTGCCGCAGCGTAGTCTTTTGCACCTTGCCCATGGCATTGCGCGGCAAGGCCTCGACCACATGCCAGGATCGCGGCTGTTTATAGCGCGCCAGAACGGGCGCAATGCGGGCCGCCAGATCGTCTGCCGTGATCGCCCCACCGTCCCGCAGAACGACAGCAACGGCAACCACCTCTCCTGCGTCGGGGTCGGACAGGCCAAAGACCGCGCTCTCAATCACCCCGTCAAGGGCGTCGATCACCGTCTCGACCTCTTTGGGATAGACGTTATAGCCGCCGGTGATGATCACATCCTTGGACCGGCCCACGATGGTCACGTAACCCTCTGCGTCGACCGTGCCGAGGTCGCCGGTGATGAACCAGCCGTCCGCCGTGGTGTCCTGCGCCGTCTTGTCCGGCATCTGCCAATAGCCGCGGAACAGGTTCGGACCGCGCACCTCGATCCCGCCGGGGGTGTCCGGTCCGACCGCCTGCCCCGCGTCATCGACGATCCGCAGATCGACCCCGGCCAGGGGCAGCCCCACCGTCCCCGGCTTGCGCACGCCCTCATAGGGGTTGGAGGTGTTCATGTTGGTTTCGGTCATCCCGTACCGTTCCAGCACCCGGTGCCCCGTCCGGTCCTGCCAGCGGTGATGAGTCTGCGTCAGCATCGGCGCCGATCCCGACACGAACAGCCGCATCCCCGCCACCGCCTGCGGTGTCAGCCCGGTCTGATCCAGCAGACGGGTATAGAACGTCGGCACCCCCATCAGCACGGTCGCCCGCCCCAGATCGGCCAGCACCGCCGCCGCGTCAAAGGTCTGGTGCAGAATGATCCCGCTGCCCGCCATCAGCGTCACGTTGATCGCCACGAACAGGCCATGCGTGTGAAATATGGGCAAGGCATGCACCAGCACATCGCCCGCGGTGAACCGCCAGGCATCAACCAGCACCGCCGCATTCGATGCCAGATTGGCATGGCTCAGCATCGCGCCCTTTGACCGCCCCGTGGTGCCGGATGTATAAAGGATCGCCGCCAGATCATCGGCCCCGCGGGGCACCGCATCCCGCAGCGGGACAGCATCCCGCACCGCATCGGCCAGTGTTCCCGCCCCCGCCGCATCCAGCGTCAGGACCTGTGTCACCCCCGCCGCCTGTGCCACCGGTGCCAAGACAGCTTGCCTGTCCGGATCGCAGATGAACACACGCGGTCCGGCATCGCGCAGAAAATAATCCACCTCGGCCGCATGATAGGCGGTGTTCAACGGCAGATGCACCGCCCCGGCCAGCACCGTGCCCAGATAACAGGCCAGCGCCATGACGGATTTGTCCACCTGCACCGCGACCCGGTCACCGGACACAACGCCTTCGGCCACCAGCACTGCGGCCACCCGTTCAGCCATGTCCCACAATTCCGCGTGGCGTGTCACATGACCACCCGCCGCGGCTACCGCAAACACGCCCTGCGCCGCAGGCCCCGCCCCCCGCCGCAAGGCATGGGCCAGATGGTTGCCCTGATACATTGCTCTGCCCCTCCCTCTGCGCGGCGGCGTCCACCCGGACGCAGGCCGTGCCTTTGGGCCGCATCCTGTGCAGCACTGCGGTCAATGTCCACCACCCCCACCGC
>JBBREW010000434.1:0-2698 GCA_038225335.1 Rhodobacterales bacterium | reverse complement strand
CCGTTTCCCCGGTGTCGACACGATCCTTGGCCCGGAAATGCGGTCCACAGGCGAAGTCATGGGCTGGGACCGCAACTTTGCCCGCGCCTTCCTGAAGGCGCAGATGGGGGCGGGCACGATCCTGCCCGAAGAAGGCTGCGTCTTTGTGTCGATCCGCGACAACGACAAGACGGATGCCATGGCCACCGCGTCCCGCGGGTTGATCGACCTTGGCCTGACCATCGCGGCAACCCGCGGCACGGCGGCCTGGCTGAAATCGCAGGACATCCCCTGCGAGATCGTGAACAAGGTCTACGAAGGCGGGCTGACCATCGTGGATCGTCTGAAGGATGGCCACATTGCGTTGGTCCTGAACACCACCGAAGGCGCGCAGGCCGTGGACGACAGCAGGGAAATCCGCGCCGTCGCCCTGAACGACAAGATCCCCTACTTTACCACCGCCGCCGCCGCACAGGCCGCCGTGATGGCGATGCAGGAACGCGCCAACGGCGCAATCGACGTGCGGTCGCTGCAAGGCTGACACGGCACCGACCGCACCCCGCAACGGGGTGCGGCCACACGGCAAGGACCCGACGCCATGACACGACACAGCCTGTGCCTGACCGCCCTTCTGGTCTTGATTGCCTGCGACGACACACCGGCGCTGCCAGATGGCCTGATCCTGTCGCCGAATGGTTACAGCGGCGCCACCGATGCCTGCCGTCTGGCCTTCGAATCGGCTGTGACGGCAGATTACCTTGACGATGCAGCCGACCTTGTGGCCTGCCCCGTGGGGGTTGATGCCCCGCAGTCGCCCACGGCCTTTCCGGTCCGGCAGGTCGCGCAACTGGGCGGTTACGCGTTTTATACCGTGCCACGACGCTGATCCGCGACACGGCAAATTGCACCTTGGCACGCTGGACTTTGCCCGCGCCTGCCGCCATTTTGACCGCCTGACACAGGGGTCCGACATGTATCAAGCAGCCATCACCGGCACCGGGGTCTTTACCCCAGAGGCGATCATCACCAATGCAGAACTCGTGACGGCCTTCAACGCCCACGCCGATCTGTTCAACGCAGCCCATGCCGGTGCCATTGCTGCGGGCGATGTGACGGCAAAGGGCCATTCATCGGTCGATTTCATTGTCGCGGCCTCGGGGATCGAACAACGGCACGTGATCGACAAGACAGGCGTGCTGGACCCGACCCGGATGTTTCCGCATTTTCGCGCACGCACGGACGACGAACCCAGCCTGATGGCCGAAACCGGTGTCGATGCGATCAACCGCGCGCTGGCGCAGGCCGGCATTGACGGCAGCGCCGTCGATCTTGTGATCTGTGCCGCGTCCAACATCGAACGCGCCTATCCGGCGGTCGCCGTGGAAATCCAGCAATTGATCGGCGCGGGCGGTTTTGCGTTTGACATGAATGTCGCCTGTTCTTCGGCGACCTTCGGCATTCAGACCGCCGCCGACATGATCCGCACCGGCAGCGTGCGCACCGCCGTGGTGGTGAACCCGGAAATCACCTCTGCCCATCTGGAATGGCGCGACAGGGATTGTCATTTCATCTTTGGCGACGTGGCCACCGCCACCGTCCTGCAACGCCGTGACGACGCAAAAGGCGATCATTTCATCATCCGGTCCACCCGCTGCGGCACCCAGTTCAGCACCAACATCCGCAACAACGCGGGTTTCATGCGCCGCACCCGCGACCAGATGGACGACCGCCGGGACATGCAGTTCATGCAGAACGGGCGAAAAGTCTTCAAGGAAGTGCTGCCCCTGGTCAGCCAGCACATCGCCGACCACATGGCGACCGACGGGATCGGTGCAGGCGATCTGAAACGCCTGTGGCTGCATCAGGCCAACAAGGCCATGAACGACTATATCGGCAAAAAGGTGCTGGGGCGCGAACCCGGTCCGGGCGAGCAGCCCAACATCCTGCAGGATTACGCCAATACCTCCTCTGCCGGGTCGATCATCGCCTTTTCGCATCATTCCGCCGACCTTGTTGCCGGCGATCTGGGGATCATCTGTTCCTTTGGCGCGGGGTATTCCGTCGGCTCTGTGATCGTCGCAAGGGCCTGACGCGGCCGACGCCAACTGTCTTTAAGGTGTACCTTGCAAAAGGGTCTGCGGGGCGGGTATCAGCCCGCCCATGGCAAAACTTTACTTCAATTACTCGACCATGAACGCGGGCAAATCGACCGTGCTTTTGCAGGCCAGCCACAACTATGTGGAACGCGGCATGCAGACCTATCTGTTGACCGCGCAACTGGACACCCGTGCCGGTCAGGGCCGCATCGCCAGCCGTATCGGCATCGGCCAGCCTGCCGATACCTTTGCCCCCGGCGAAAACCTGTTCCACCGCCTGCAACAGCGACTGGCCGCCGGACCCTGCGCCTGCGTCTTCATCGACGAGGCGCAGTTTCTGGACCCCGATCAGGTCTGGCAACTGGCCCGGGCGGTTGATGATCTGGACGTGCCTGTCATGTGTTTCGGTCTGCGTGTCGATTTTCAGGGCGCGCTCTTTCCCGGCTCTGCCGCCTTGCTGGCCCTTGCCGACGACATGAGAGAGGTGCGCACCATCTGCCATTGCGGTCGCAAGGCCACGATGGTCGTGCGCAAGGACGGTGCAGGCAACGTCGTGCAGGCTGGCGATCAGGTGCAGGTCGGCGGCAACGACCGCTATGTGTCCCTGTGCCGTTGCCACTGGC
>JBBREW010000433.1:0-2701 GCA_038225335.1 Rhodobacterales bacterium | reverse complement strand
TCGCCCTGACGCTGGATCGTGGGTTCGCGGGTGCCGACCTCGTCGATGCGGCGGCGGATGATTTCCAGACTTTGCTGCAAGGTGCGGTTGTCGACGGCCAGCCGTTCGGCGTCGGACAGCCGGATCGTCAGCAGCGGCCCGTTGGCCGTGACTTCGATATCCGTCGACCCCGCCCCGGTCAGCGAGGCGATGGGCCGCGCCAGACCGCGCACGATCTCCACCGCGCGGTTCACACCGTCCGGTTCGGAAACCCGCACCACCAGCACATCGGCAGGGCTGGCTTCGCGGGTGACGAAACCCACCGTATCACGGGATGCGGCCAGCGCGTCGCGCACCTCGGGCCATGTCGCGTCCATGATCGTCTCATAGACATCGGCGACCTGAACCTCTGCCAGCAGATGCGCCCCGCCCCGCAGATCAAGCCCGAGATTGACCAGCGACGATGGCAGGAACGACGGCCATGACGTGTCATCCACGCCCTGCGCGACCGCATCGTTGTGGGTTTCAACCCGGCTGAAGAACGCATTGGGCAAGGCCAGCATCAGGCCGACCACGACAGTCAGCCAGATCATGGTCTGCTTGTAGGCAGAAAGGTGCAGCATCGGTAAAAGCCCCTCGGGCCAAAAGGTCGGGGCTTAGACGGCCGGTTCGGTCTTGTTGATGACAGTCGCGATGGTGGACCGCACGACGCGGACCTTCACACCTGTCGCGATTTCCACCTCGACCTCTTTGTCGGCCTCGTTCACGGCCGTGACCTTGCCGAAAATCCCACCTTGGGTAATCACCCGGTCGCCCCGGCGCAGGGCGTTGACCATTGCCTGATGTTCTTTCAGCTTTTTCTGCTGAGGACGGATCAGCAGGAAATACATGATCCCGAAGATGATCAGCATCAGAAAGAGTGATTGGGTGCCCTGCATGGTGGTTCCTTCCAGTTCCGGTCGGGGTGGCCGGATGGCACCCTTCAAAGTCGCGGCACATTAGGTCTGGGACGTGTGATTGGCAACCGCCCGCCTGTGCCTGTCTTTGGCATATGTTAAGGAAGCTGTGGCGCGTCAATGGGGCCGCGCCGAAACACCGGCGGCCGTGGTCACATTCGCGCCACCGCGCCAGTCTTTCCCCCCTTCTCGACCGCCGCTTGTTGGTGCATACCCTGCCGCACCTATTCAGACCATGAAGGACCAGACCCATGCTTGACATCCGCATGATCCGCGACACCCCCGACGCCGTCGATGCCGCCTTGTCTCGGCGCGGGATGGGTCCGGTGTCCGGCGATGTTCTGGCCCTTGATACCGCCCGCAGGCAGGCCATCAACACCGCTGAACAGGCGCAGGCCGATGCCAATGCCGCAGCCAAGGATGCAGGCCGGGCCAAGGCGCAGGGCGATACGGCCGCCTTTGACGCGCTGCGCCTTTTGATGACCCAGAAGAAGACGCAGATTGCCGATCTGGGTCAGCAGGCCCGCGATCTGGATGACCGCTTGAACGCCCTTCTGGCCACCCTGCCGAACCTGCCTTACGCCGATGTGCCCGACGGCGCGGACGAGGCGGGCAACGTCGAAAGCAAACGGGTCGGCACGCCACGGCAATTCGATTTCGCACCGCTGGAACACTTTGACATTCCCGCCGTGCAGGCGGGCATGGATTTCAGCGCCGGGGCGAAACTGTCGGGCAGCCGCTTTGTCGTGTTGAAAGGGGCCATCGCCCGTCTGCACCGTGCACTGGCGCAATTCATGCTGGACACCCACACCGAACAGCATGGTCTGCTGGAAACCATCACGCCCGTGCTGGTGAAACAGGACATGATGTTCGGCACCGGGCAACTGCCCAAATTCGGCGAGGACAGCTATCAGACCACGACCGGATGGTGGCTGATCCCCACGGCAGAGGTGACGCTGACGAACCTTGTGAACGGCGACACCATCGACGCCCAGACCCTGCCCCGCCGCCATGTGGCCCATACCCTGTGTTTCCGCTCAGAGGCAGGCAGCGCCGGGCGCGATACCAGCGGCATGTTGCGCCAGCACCAGTTCGAAAAGGTCGAGATGGTCAGCATAACCCACCCCGACCACAGCGACGCCGAACACGACCGCATGACCCGATGTGCCGAAGCGATCCTCGAGGCGCTGGATCTGCCTTACCGCACGATGATCCTGTGCGCGGGCGACATGGGGGCGGGGGCGCGCCGGACCTATGATCTGGAAGTGTGGCTGCCCGGTCAGGACACTTACCGCGAAATCAGCAGCATTTCGACCTGTGGCGACTATCAGGCCCGCCGGATGAATGCCCGCTTCAAACCCGAAGGCGGCGGCAAGCCCGAATTCGTGCATACCCTGAACGGGTCCGGGCTGGCCGTGGGCCGCTGCCTGATCGCTGTGTTGGAAAACGGCCAGCAGGCCGACGGGTCTGTGACCCTGCCGCCTGTGCTGCATCCTTATCTGGGTGGTCGGAACACGATTGCGGCAGACGGCACTTTGATCGCGATTTGACATGAACTTAATCTTTGCGGGCGGCGTTGGCTGACATGACATATCCCCGCGCCCTACTGACACTGATCCTGACCCTTGCCTTTGCGGGGGCGCCATTGGTGTCGGGTGATTTCCGGGGGTTCCAGTCCGATCAACTGCCGGTCCCGCAGATTGATCCGCCGATCCAGCCCGAAGGCTATGCCTTTGCGATCTGGGGGCTGATCTATCTGTGGCTGG
>JBBREW010000432.1:0-2712 GCA_038225335.1 Rhodobacterales bacterium | reverse complement strand
CCTTTGGCGATCTGCGCCTTCAGGTCGGCAATGACCTGCACCCACATTTCTGTCGGTTGTGCGCCCGGTACGGCGTGCTGGCTGGCCACGATAAAGGTCGGCACGGCTGAAATGCCCATTTCCCGGCTATGGGCATCGCGGGCACGGATGTCGTCGGCATCGGCGTCGCTGGCCAACAGGCGGCGCACGATGCCTGCATCCAGACCCGCCGCATCGGCAAGATCAGCCAAAACATCGTGGTCGGAAATATCGCTGCCTTCGACGAAATAGGCCTGAAACAACAGATCGACCATCGGCGTCTGCTGCTTTTCGATACCGGCCCAGTGGATCAGGCGGTGGGCGTCCAGCGTGTTGGGTGTGCGGTCCATCCGGTCAAAGTTGATGGTCAGGCCTGCGGCCTCTGCCCGGTCTGCCACGGCGGCATAGGCTTTGA
Source organism: Rhodobacterales bacterium (assembly GCA_038225335.1). Taxonomy (GTDB): domain Bacteria; phylum Pseudomonadota; class Alphaproteobacteria; order Rhodobacterales; family Rhodobacteraceae; genus Loktanella. Next base: position 2,279 of record JBBREW010000432.1, on the reverse strand, counting down.
CGGCTGCATCCTTGCCGCCGAATTTCTGTTCCAGATAGGTCCGCCTGTCAAGTCCGGCGGCGGGCATGTCCGGGTTCAGCTGAAACGGATGCCATTCGATGACGAACGGGTGATCCGGCACCTGCGCCAGCGCCGCAAACAGATTGGCCTTGCCGATGTAACACCACGGGCAGATGGGGTCGGACAGAATATCAAGTTTCACCATGGCGGTCTCTTTTCTCATCAGCGGGCGCGCGGCCATGGCCGGCAGGATCGCTCCATCCCTAACAGACCCGGCGCGGTTTGAAAGGGTCGTTGCAGGCCTGCGGTTGCAAGTGAACGGATGCCCGGCTTATATCGCGCCATGACCGACAAAGCACCGCAGACCATGATCCGCATCGCCAGAGAGAATGGTCTTGATGCCACGGCCGCGCCCCTTGATCTGGGTGCGCGGGTGCGGGCACTGCGCAAGGAACGGGACTGGACGCTGGAACAGGCGGCGGTGCAGGCGGGGCTGGCCCGGTCCACCCTGTCAAAGATCGAAAACGGCCAGATGTCGCCGACCTTTGACGCCCTGAAAAAACTGGCGGTCGGTCTGGGCATATCCGTCCCGCAACTGTTCACGCCCCCGGTCGCTGACAGGATTACCGGGCGGATGATGGTCACGGTCAAGGACGCAGCCACCCGGCAGATCACCACGACCTATGAACACGATCTGCTGGCCGAAGGACTAAGCCGCAAAAAAATGCTGCCCTATCGCGCCCGTATCCGGGCCCGGCGCATGGAAGATTTCGAAGGCTGGGTCCGCCACGACGGCGAGGAATTTTTGTATGTTCTGACAGGGACCGTGCGGCTGTTCACTGAATTTTATGAACCCGTCGACATGTCCCGCGGCGACAGCGCCTATTACGATGCCACCATGGGTCACAACGTGGTCAGCGTCAGCCCAGAGGATGCGACGATCCTCTGGGTGACATCGCTGGCTTAGGACGCGCGGCCGATCGGTGTGGCGGCGGCGGTGTCGTCGCCGAATTTCGCATCGTCATCCGACGCGACTTCGCCCGCAGGAATGCTGGCGGCAGAACTGCTGATATTGGAGTTGTCGTTCTGGGCGGCCATCGACACGTCGATGGGCTCACCACCCATCAGCCAATCGGCCAGTTCCATCTGGGCGGCGACGCGGTCTTCGCCTTTGGATTTTGCCAGATAGGCCAGAAAAGCGTCCTGATCGCCGTCAATCGACAGAACCTCTGACTCGTCCAGCTTAGGCCATTCGGTCAGAATGCGGGGGGTATAAGCGGCCCAATTTTGTGAAACGTCTCTCCATTGCATGGGAAGTCTCCTTTTATGTGTTTCTTGCCGGACCAACATGCCGCCTGCCACTTCTGTTCCCCTTCAGCGCGACGCGCTCATGCCACGGGCATCGGGTGATGCCGTGCGGTAATGCGTCACAAAACTGATCGCAGACCCAATGGTCTGATGGATGCCCGCGGACCCGAAGGTCACGGTGCAGGCGAAGGGCGCAGCCCATGCGGCGCTGCTGGTCGATGAGGGTCTTGCATAATCCGACCCCCGCAAAGTTGCAACCGACGACATGGTGACAATGCGGACATGACAAGGGCGGCATCCTGCCGGACGCCGCCCCTTGTCATTCGCGGGATCGCAGGGTGATCAGATCACCATGTCAGCCGCACCCAGCACGACCTGACCGGTGCCGATGGCGGTCTTGCCAACGATCCGGGCCGGGGTGCAGGCGGTCAGGGCCATCAGACCGCAGACCAACACAAACAGACGTATCACTCTTCCGACCACCAGACATCGGGCTGCCAGCCGGGCCAGTCACCGAACAGGGGTGTGACCTCGGGGAATTTCAGCGTGGACGCATGGGCGATACGGCTGATGTTCCATTGATAGATCGGGATGTAATACCGCCCCGCCGTCAGCACCCGGTCCAGCGCCCGGACAGAGTCGACGAATTCAGCTTGATCTTCAGAGGTCAAAAGCTGTCCGATCAGCGTGTCAACCGCCTCTGATTTCACGCCCATCAGGTTGCGCGACCCCGGCACGTCGGCATTTTCCGACCCGAAATACAGATACTGTTCATTGCCCGGCGACAGGGACACGGCCACGCGGCTGTATGTCATGTCAAAATCAAGCGCGTCGGTGCGTTCCTTGTATTGCGCGTCATCCACGACCGTGACCGACGGAGAGATGCCGATACGCGACAGGCCTTCCACATACATGTCGATGATCGACTGGTTTTCCGAAGCGCCCGATTGCAGCAGGATATCAAAGGTGAA
>JBBREW010000431.1:0-2727 GCA_038225335.1 Rhodobacterales bacterium | reverse complement strand
ATGGAATTGCCGCGACGCCGCCATCACGTCGTCGATCAGCGTCTGCGGCACGCCGTGGCCGGTGATATAGAAAAATCCCGAGGTGCGCGCCGCTTGGCCAAGTTCGGCCGCGATGCGGGCCTTGTCGGCAGGATCACCGCTTAGAAGGCCTGCCAGATCAATGACCGGCAAGGTCGCATCATCCACAGTCAGGGCGCGCTGGTCGTCGGATACGTCTGCTCGCATGGTCATTTCCTCAGAATCAACATTTCCGCCCCACCATCGGGTGCATGGCCGCTTGTCCATACAGCAAACGATCAGTTTCGGGCATGTCACACCTGATAATGATTAATTATTGGGCGAATGCAGGCATGAATGGCGAAAAGTGGTGCGAAACGCTCCTTCTGTGCGCAACACCCGCTCTATCCCTGTTCCGGAAGGGCAGAGGTGCACCCCATGAACGGGTGACATTTTGAAGCTGCCCTCGCTTGCACGCGGTGCCCTGCACCGCTCGAAACGGGGATGCGACACCATGACGACACTGAACAGACGTGCTCTCTTGAAACGTGGCGGGGCTTTTGCCGCAATGTCGGCGGCCTCGGGCGTGATCGGCACGCCCTTGATCGCCCAGACCAGAACCCTGCGCGTCGGGTCCTATGGTGGCTATTTCGAGAACAGCTTCAAGGAACATGTGTTCCCCGCCTTTACCGCCGCCACCGGCATCACGGTCGAAAGTGTAACCCAGCCGAACTCGTCGGACTGGCTGGTGACGATGCAGCAGGCGACGGCGGCCGGATCGGTGCCGACCGACATTTCTCTTTATGCGCGGGACACGATGATCAAGGCCAGCCGTCTGGGCGGGCTGATCAAGACGCTGGATATCACCAAGGTGCCCGCGTCGTCCAACCTCGACCCCTATTTCGTGTTCGACGCAGGTCAGGGCCCGTTGGGCGTGGGCGCGATGTCGTGGTTCACATCGATGGTCATCAACCCGACCGAAGTGACCGAAGCGCCCGAAAGCTGGGCAGATTTCTGGGACACGTCAAAGTATGAGGCGAGCCTTGGGCTGTCCAAGAACTTCAACGCGCTGTTTCTGGATATCACCGCGGCCACGTTCTTTGACGGAGAGGCCACGTTCGAGACGGACGAAGGCATTCTGGCCGTCATCGCAAAAGTGGCAGAGCTGAAGCCGAACGTGACGCTGTGGTGGTCTGCCGAAAGCCAGATGGAACAGGCGATGAAGAACGGCGATGTAATCGGCGGGCAATATTATCTGGACGTGTCGAACCTGATGGCATCCGAAGGATTTCCGATCAAGCCGATCTTTCCAAAAGAAGGCAACCCGCAGGATTACGGGTCGTGGTGCCTGTCCGCAATTTCCGACAAGGATGACGAAGCGGCGGAATTCATGAACTTCTCGTCTGACCCGGCAACGCAGGCCCTGATGTCGCGCAAGATCGGCACGGCCCCGCTGGTCGCCAAGGACATGACCGGCCTGACGGATGAAGAATTCGCATTCGTATCTGGCACACCCGCGATCAAGCCCGCCTACGAGGCCTACCTCGACAAGGAAACCTTCATGAAAGAGGCGTGGGACAAGATGGTCGCAGGGGTCTAGGGCCGGTCATGGACGCGCTGTCGCTGCGCAATATCTGCAAGGATTTTGGCGAAACACGAGCGGTGGATGACATCACGCTCGACTTTCCCGAAGGACAGCTGACGGCACTGCTGGGACCTTCGGGGTGCGGCAAGACCACGCTGTTGCGGATGATCGCGGGTCTTGATGTGCCGACAGCGGGCGCAATCACATTGGGAGGGCGCGATATCACGCGCCTTCCTGCCCACAAACGCAAGTTCGGCATGGTATTCCAGAGTTTCGCGTTGTTTCCGCATCTGTCGGTGCGTGAAAACGTGGCCTATGCGCTGACGATTGCAGGCACGGCAAAATCCGAGGCCGCGACGCGGGCGGACCGGCTTCTGGATCTTGTGCAGCTGGTCGGTTTCGGTGACCGGCGCATCGGCCAGTTGTCCGGCGGGCAGCGGCAGCGCGTGGCGATCGCCCGCGCCTTGGCACAGGAACCCGACGTGTTCCTGCTGGACGAACCGATGTCGGCGCTGGACGCCAAACTGCGCGAGGAAATGCAGGTGGAACTGCGCCTGCTGCAACAGCGGCTGGGGATCACGACCATCGTGGTGACGCACGACCAGCGCGAGGCGATGACGATGGCCGACCGCATCATCGTGATGTCCAAGGGTCGCGTCGAACAACAAGGCACACCACAAGAGATTTACCACTGGCCTGCCACCGGTTTCGTCGCAGGCTTTATCGGGCGCGCGAATTTCATGGACGGAATAGCGCAGGATGGCCGTGTCATGGTGGGTGACATCGCCCTGTCCCTGCCAAACCCGGTGCAGTTCCTGAACGGGTCGTCCGTGCAACTGGTCTGCCGCCCCGAGGCGATCAGGATCGGCGGGACGGGCGTGAATACCGTGCAGGGCACTGTTACCTTTGTGCGCGATCTGGGACCCGTGCGCGACATTCACCTGCAGACGGATCTGGGAAAACTGGTGGCCGAACACGGGGCCAACCACGGCGGCACCATCAAGGTCGGTGACACCATCCCGCTGACCCTGCCGCCAGAGGCATTGCGGATCTACCCGCGCGACGCGGGACCGGGTGCCGCCACGGCCAGTGCCGCCACCCGTGCAGACTCTCTGGCCGCCGAATGACGGCCACGGGACAAAGCG
>JBBREW010000430.1:0-2738 GCA_038225335.1 Rhodobacterales bacterium | reverse complement strand
AACCGGTCCGCATCCGGCGCGCCGCCGATCCCCACAGAATCGATCACAACCAGAAAAGCACGCGTCATATCAGGATATCCTGTCGCAAATCAGCGGGGCAGCCGCCGGGGCATCGCCAAGGGTGATGGCCGCCAGCACCGCGGCGCGGGCGGCTTCGGCCTTGGCCATGGTGTCGGCGTGGACCACCGCAACGGGGTCGCCTTGGGTGACCGACTGGCCCAGATCGCTGATCCCTGTCAACCCGACCCGCGGGTCAATCTTGTCGCCGTCCCGGGTCCGTCCGCCGCCCAGTGCCACGACGCACAGCCCCAGCGCCTCTCCGTTGATGGTGGCGATATGGCCCGATGCGGGGGCCGTGACGGTCAGCGTGACAGGCGCCTGTGGCAGATGGGTGCGCCAATCCTCTGCCATGTCGGGGGGGCCGCCAAGGGCCGCGACCATGCGGGCAAAACGGTCCATCGCACTGCCATCGGCCAGACTGCGTTCCAGTGCCGCCTGCGCCTTGGCCAAAGGCCAGCCTGCCAGTCCCAGCGCCTCGCAGCCCAGCGCCACGGCCAGCGCCACCAGACGCGGTGCTGATTCCGGATGACCGGACAAGACATCCATGCACAGGCGCAGTTCGGTCGCATTGCCCAGCGCCGGGGCCAGCGGTTGCGACATGTCCGACAGCACCGCCACCGTGGGGCAGCCCGCCCCCTTGGCCGTATCGACCAGCGCGCGGGCCAGCGCACGCGCGTCGTCGTGGGTTTTCATGAAGGCACCGCTGCCGACCTTGACGTCCAGCACAAGGCGGTCCAGCCCCGCCGCCAGTTTCTTGGACAGGATCGACGCGGTGATCAGGTCGATGGAATCCACCGTCGCCGTCACATCGCGCACCGCATAAAGCCTGCGGTCCGCCGGGGCGATGCGCCGGGTCGCGCCAACGATGGCGCAGCCCACGTCGGCCACGATGGCCCGCAATCGCTGTTCCGACACATCGACACTGACACCGGGGATCGATTCCAGCTTGTCCAGTGTGCCGCCGGTATGGCCCAGACCCCGACCCGAGATCATCGGCACATAGACGCCGCAGGCGGCGAGCATCGGTGCAAGGATCAGCGACACGCAGTCGCCGACACCGCCGGTCGAATGTTTGTCCACGACCGGGCCGGGCAGATCCCAGCGCAGCACATCACCGCTGTCCCGCATCGCCGTGGTCAGGGCCACGCGGCCGGTATCGTCCAGCCCCTTCAGGCAGACCGCCATGGCAAAGGCACCGGCCTGCGCATCCGACACGCCGCCATCCGCAAGCCCTGCGGCAAAGGCCACCATGTCACGGGGATCAACACGCTGGCCCCGACGGATCTGGCCAATCACACGACGCGTATCCATCGTCACACCCTGCTCAAGTAGTCCATATCGAAGGCACCGGGCAGCAAGGCACCGACGGTCGTGGCCAGCACCGTGCCATCGGTCGTGGCCAGCGTGACCGGCACGTCACCGCCCGCGAATTCCGCCAGTTTCTGGCGGCAGCCGCCACAGGGGCTGACCGGTTGCGGGCTGTCGGCAATCACGGCCACCGCGACAATGTCACGCGCACCCGCCGCGCACATGGCGGCGATGGCGCCTGCTTCTGCGCAGGTGCCTTCAGGATAGGCCACGTTCTCGACGTTGCAGCCCAGATGCACAGCCCCGTCCGCGGTCAGGATCGCCGCCCCCACCTTGAATCCCGAATAGGGAGCATGGGCGTTGTCCCGCACCGTGCGGGCGGCCGCAATCAAGTCGGCTGTGGCAGGGTCGGGATGGATCATGGGGGGATTCTCCGGCGTTTCATCCAACCGTGCCTGTGGCCTGCGCCGGATGCAAGCCCGGCGCGGACGGAACCGGCCAAGGCAACACCGCGTTGACAGGGTGTATCCCAACGAAAGCCTTTGCCATGATCCCCCCCACCGTCAAACCCGTGCTGACCGACACCGATGCCCAGCTGCCGTCCGACGCGGACAGCCCGATGGCCGGCGATCAGGCCGATCTGCTGCGCGCCCTGCGCGAAGACGCAAGCGAGCCTTTCGACGCGAGCCTGACGCAGGCACAGGCACTGGCCCGGATCGAGGCATTGCGCGACAGCCTGAACACCGACCAGAACCTGTGATGCCCAGCGCCACAGGTTGACGGTTCTGCTGCTATTGCCTGCACGGCACACACCGCGCAACACCACGCCCCCGCTGGGGTCATTTCAGAAAGACCATACCATGACCGACGGCCCGACCATGATGGAAGATTCGCATCTGATGAACGGCGAACAGGCGGCGATCCTGTTGGACCTGTGCGAAAAGACCGGGCATCCGTTTTCCGACCAGATGACGTCAGACAGCGCAGATGAACTGATCGCGCTGCTGTCGGCGCAGCTGGAAGAGCCGGGTCCGCCCGCCTGACCGCAGGCCCGGCACCGGCCCTAACCCGGAAAGATGCGGACCATTTCCGCATCGAACCGCGCCCAGGTCATCGTGGCCTTGTTGCCCGCATAGCCGTGATAATGGGATCTGCCGTTGGACGTCGGCAGACCGGCCCATATTTTCGCCAGATTGTTCATGAACCGGTGCCGGTCGATGCGTCCCGCGTTCAGGTCGTGAAATCCGGCGTCCGCCAGCAGGACATCCGCCAGCGCATCCTGCACCGCAGGTGTGAATTTTGCCTGCGGGCTGACCCCCACGATATCGACCAGCCGCCGCAAGGTGGGTGGAATGAACTGGTACCGCCCG